>JAHECZ010000029.1:0-2257 GCA_024641475.1 Gammaproteobacteria bacterium | reverse complement strand
ACTGTCACGGCCCAAGGCCGTACATGAATAAAATTTTCAGTAGCGCATCGTTCCGCAACAATGGCATCGGCCGTCGCCTCATCGTCGCATTGATTCTGTTTAGCTCCATCATTACCGCATTCACCACTGCCTTTGAATTATTTCTGGATTACCGCGCCGACATCCATAGCATTGAAAGCCGACTGCAGTTTATTGAAAACAGCTATTTGCCCACGCTGGTAGAAAGTGTCTGGGTAGCCGATGGTGCGCAGATCCAAACCCAGTTAGACGGACTGGCTCGGTTACAAGACGTAGAATATCTGCTTGTGCGCATTGATCAAACCAAACACTGGCAAGCGGGTGTCAATCAATCCAGCCGGCAGATTAAGCGCAGCATTCCCCTGGTTCGACAATACCGTGGTGAACCCGTCAATATTGGCACACTCGAAATATTTGCCAGTGTCGATAATGTGATAGTGCGACTATGGGACAAACTACTTGTGGTTTTAATCAGTAACGCCGTTAAAACACTGTTAGTAGCCACCTTCCTGTTACTGGTCTTCCAATTCATGGTGGGACGACATCTTGAGCGAATCGCACTGTATGTACGCGATTTCGGTAAACCCGAAACACAAGCCAGTCAACCACTGCAATTGGATCGTCCAGCCACCGGTCGTTGGCGACCGGATGCATTGGATCATGTCACCCACGCTCTGAATGACGCCCGGCAATTGATTGCTACTAACTACGCACAAGTCAATGACCTTTACCAAAGCATCATCACGGCGTCCATGTTAGGCATTGGCGCCTATCGCGCCAACGGTGACTGTGTCCTGGCCAACGCGGCCTTGGCCAACATTGTTGGCGCCACTCCCGAACAAGTCATGGCGAAAAACTTTCGCACGCTCTCTTCCTGGAAACATTCGGGAATAGACGCACTTGCAAACGATGCGCTACAAAACAATCAGTCGCGTAGTGGTGAATTTCACGTGACCAGTAGTTTTGGCAAACAAATCTGGATCGCCGTACACTTATCACCATTTTTGCGCGCAGGTGAACAACATCTGTTATTAATCATCATGGATATATCCGCCCGCAAGCAAGCTGAACAACTCTTACGTGACGCCATCGATCGGGCAGAACAGGCTAATCTGGCCAAAAGTCGTTTCCTTTCGAACATGTCGCATGAATTACGCACGCCGATGAATGCCATTCTGGGTTTTTCCCAGATCTTGCATCTGGAAAATCTGCAACCCGAACAACACGACTTTGTTATGGAAATCGATCGCGCCGGTACGCATCTATTGGAACTTATTAATGAATTGCTGGATCTGTCACGCATCGAGTCCGGCAAAATAACCATCCAGATCCAGGCTGTCAACCTGTCGCAAATTATGCTCGATACCAACAAGCTGGTTGAAGCGCTGGTTGCCGAAAAAAATCTGACATTGCGCAACACCTGTGATTCGCGCGCTATGGTGTTGGCCGATCCGGTTCGGCTCAAACAAATCATCGTCAATTTATTATCCAATGCTGCCAAATACAATCGTCCGGGCGGCAGCATCGTGCTGGCATGCCAGGCGTTGAGCGACACGCGGTTACGCCTGTCGGTAACAGATACTGGCCCGGGCATTGCGCCCGAGAAGATACCAAAACTGTTCACTCTGTTCGAACGATTGGGTGCAGAAAACAGCACGATCGAAGGCACCGGCATTGGTTTAGCCCTGTCCAAACAACTGGCGGCGTTGATGAATACCGAACTGGGCGTCGACTCCACACCCGGCAAAGGCTCGACCTTCTGGATAGATTTAAATACCGCAGCGGCAACACCGAGTTCTACCGATGTGCTACCCACGACATCTGCACCCGCCACCGCACAAACCGCTCGTCATAAAATTCTCTATGTGGAAGACAATGCCGCCAACTTGCGTGTGGTCGAAGCGATGTTTCGTCACACCCCCAGCATGACCCTATTGAGTGCGACGAATGGCGAGTATGGGTTGGAGCTGGCACAACGTTATGTGCCGGATGTGATTCTGCTGGATATTCATTTACCGGGCATGGATGGCTATGCCGTATTAAATGCGTTACAGATCAACCCCAGCACGCGAAACATTCCGGTGATTGCGCTGTCGGCGGACGCCATGCCACTGGATATTGAACGCGGTCTCAAGGCAGGATTTAACGCGTATCTTACCAAACCGATACGCCTCAATGAATTGATGCATCAATTGAAGTTAACTCTGGGCAATCAGCACGCAGCGACTAATCAGCACCA
>JAHECZ010000085.1 GCA_024641475.1 Gammaproteobacteria bacterium | reverse complement strand
CGGGAATTCAAACAACAAAGCAAGTTGGGCGCGTATCTTAATGAACTTAGTGATGTGATCGCGGATGCGGCATTGTTTCTGCCGTTTGCGATTATCAAACCGTTTTCCACCTTTATGGTCGTGTTAGTTATTTTTCTGGCGATGCTCACGGAATTTGCCGGTGTGTTGGGTCTGACGGTGGGCGCCACCCGCCGTTATGATGGGCCATTAGGCAAGAGTGATCGCGCTTTGATTTTTGGTGCGTTGGGCTTGTGGTTTGGCATGATGGGCACGTTTCCCAGATGGCTATACTGGCTGATGCCGGTGTTGGCCATTTTATTGGCCTTGACGATGATCAATCGGGTGCAACGGGCATTAAAGGAAGCGGCTGCCGTGACCAAATGAATTTGTAGGTGGAATAAATTAAATCACACAAGGATAAGCAATGGATATGTCAGTGACTCAACGTGCCGTTGAAGAAAAAACTTTTCGCACACATGATGGTGTGGAATTATTTTATCGCTATTGGCCGGCGGCAGGCAGTACGCCTGAAGGGGCCGTTGTATTGTTTCATCGCGGCCATGAACATTCCGGCCGCATGGCGCATGTCGTTGCTGAATTAAATTTACCCGAGTATGCCTGTTTTGCCTGGGATGCGCGTGGTCATGGTCGCTCGCCAGGCGTTCGCGGTTACAGTCCGAGTCTGGCAACGTCGGTGCGCGATGTGCAGACGTTTATTGACCATATCCGTGATACTTATAATATCGCGGTAGAAGACATGGCGGTGATTGCGCAAAGCGTTGGCGCCGTGTTGATTGCCACCTGGGTACACGACTACGCGCCGAAAATTCGTTGTATGGTGCTGGCCTCGCCGGCGTTTAAAGTGAAATTGTATGTGCCATTGGCTCGGCCGGGATTAAAACTGCAATATAAATTGCGCGGCAATTTTTTCGTTAACAGCTATGTGAAGGCAAAATTCCTGACGCATGATAAGGAGCGCATTAAATCCTTTGAAGCAGACAAGCTGATTACGCGGGCGATTTCCGCCAATATTCTGCTGGCCTTGTATGACACCGCCGAACGCATCGTCGCCGATGCGGCTGCGATTACGGTGCCGACGCAATTATTGATCTCGGGTAGCGACTGGGTAGTCCATCATCAACCGCAACATGATTTCTATGCGCAACTGGGGAGTCATGTTAAAGAGCGGCATGTATTGCCCGGTTTTTATCACGATACACTTGGTGAAAAAGATCGCGCCCTGGCGCTCGATAAAGCGCGCGCTTTTATTCTGGCACGGTTTGCAACACCGGTTTCTCGCCCCAACTTGCTGGATGCGGACAAGCATGGCTTTACGCGTGTTGAAGCCGATACGCTCGCCTCACCCTTACCGGCGATGTCGCTGCGCGGACTATATTGGAACCTTACCCGTTTCGGCTTGAAATTAGGCGGGTTGTTATCCGCAGGCGTCAAGCTTGGCCATCGCACCGGTTTTGATTCGGGCAGCACACTTGATTATGTGTACCGCAATCAACCGCAAGGAATTGCCGCGCTGGGCAAGTTCATCGACAAGGCTTATTTGAATTCGATCGGCTGGCGCGGTATTCGCCAGCGTAAACTCCATGTGGAAGAATTGTTGCGCGATGCCATTGCGCGTTTACGCGATGCGAGCAAGCCGGTACACATCATGGATATCGCTGCCGGGCATGGGCGATATATTCTCGAAGCACTTACCCAACTCGAACGCAAGCCGGATAGCATTCTGTTGCGTGACTATAGTGATTTGAATGTTGAGCAGGGTAGTGCACTCATCAAGACCAAAGGCTTGAGCGATATCGCCCGCTTCGTTAAAGGCGATGCGTTTGACCCGCAGAGTTTTTTGCCGGTGGAACCCAAACCAACCTTGGGTGTGGTCTCCGGGTTATACGAATTATTTCCGGACAATGAGTTGATCCGTCGATCCCTGCAAGGCTATGCGGCCAGCATTTCGCCGGGTAATTATCTTATCTATACCGGGCAACCCTGGCACCCACAGTTGGAAATGATCGCCCGTGCATTAACCAGTCACCGTCAAGGTGCCGCCTGGGTCATGCGGCGGCGTACACAGGCGGAGATGGATCAACTGGTCGAAGCGGCCGGGTTTCGCAAATTAACCCAGCGTATCGATGCAGATGGCATCTTCACCGTGTCATTAGCGATTCGAACCTAGCGATACATGATCGACACGCCTATGGAGATGACGCACACGCCAGCATCGCTACCTTGGCCGTGGCGGCGTGCGGCAGCGTGGTTGCTGTTCCTCGGCCCGTTTTTTTCCCTCAGTTATGGTTTTGCCAACACCCTGGCGGCGCATCGCGCCAATGTAGGGAGTATCGTATTTGCATGGGAACACGCGATTCCGTTTGTCGCCTGGACGATCGTACCGTACTGGATCATCGATGCGATGTACGGCATATCCTTGTTTGTCTGCCGGAGCAAACACGAACTGGATATCCATGCAAAACGTTTGTTCAGCGCGCAAGTCATTGCCGTGAGTTGCTTTCTGTTATTTCCTTTGAGTTACAATTTTGTGCGACCCGAGACGGATGGTATCGCTGGCGCGATGTTCAATGCGCTGACCAGTTTTGACAAACCGTATAATCAGGCGCCATCGTTACATATCGCGTTGTTGATTATTTTATGGGTAAAGTATCTGTCGCACTTGCCGCGTTACCTGCATTGGCCGTTGCATGGTTTATGTATTTTGATTGGTATTTCCGTGTTGACGACTTACCAGCATCATTTTATCGACATCCCCACGGGCATGTTGGCGGGTTGGTTGTGTGTCTGGTTATGGCCGGAAACAGGACGTTCTCCACTGCGACACATGCGGTTGACGCGTGACACGCGTCGCTGGCGCATCGCGGCGTATTATTTTACCGGTGCATTACTCACGAGCATGCTCGCCGTTTACATCAATGGTCTGGCACTGTGGCTATTTTGGCCAACGGTATCACTCTTGCTGGTTGCCAGTTTTTATCTGATCTTCGGCAGTGCCGGCTTTCAAAAGCACGCCAACGGCAAACTCAGCGCAGCCAGTACCTGGTTGCTATGGCCGTACCTGGTTGGGGCAAGGATTAATTCCCGTTTATGGGTGCGCAGTGACGGCTGGGCCGTGCACATTAAAGATGGCGTGTGGTTAGGGCGATTTCCATCACGGCAGGAACTGTCGAAAATGAATTTTAAAAACGTGATCGATCTGACCGCTGAATTGGCCGCGCCAAACGCAACACAGCGCTGGCACAGTTTGCCGAATCTGGATTTGCTGCCACCGGATAAAGCCACGCTGATCAAGGCGGCCGATCTAATCGAACAACTGCAACACGAGGGCCCACTGCTGGTATCCTGTGCCTTAGGTTATTCACGCAGTGTCATGGCAGTAGTAACCTGGCTGTTACGCACTCAGCGAGTATTCGGGTTGCAAGAAGCGATTGCACACGTCAAACAATTACGACCGGCATTGGTGATGCGCGAGCAGGATCAACAGTTCATCGCGGCGGCCAGCCAGAAAAACCTGCCAGCAGGAGCCACCGATGGCAAATGAGTCGGCACAGGCGCGTATCAAGGTGTGTGCGGATTTACTGACGCAGCATACCAAGATACATCATCTGTCAGTTGCAATAAGCATTGCTATATTGATCGCGGTATTTATTCTGGCAGGGTTAGGTTCACTGCCGATTGTTGCAGTATATGGTTCGATGTTGGTCGTGCTGTTGGGTAGCGTCGAACTGGTGTTGGCCATACGGGTTGGTTTTGATATGGCCCTATTGCAGCAATTGGCACAGCTTAAAGCGGTTTCGCCAACTGAACTGGTTCAATTGGATCAGGCATTGATCTCGTTAAAGCTAATGCCGTCATCCAGGTCAGGACGCGATTTGGATGCACGCTTGCATGGCTGTATTGGTTTATTGCGTCGCCAGGCTGTCTTTTGTTTATTGCAATTGCTGGCGGTGTTGTGTATCACGCTGTGGCTGGTATTGCTGGCATAATAACGAAAAATTAAATGATTGATCATTCAGGAATATCAATATGCTATTGAAACATATCCCCGATAATTCCCTCCACGCGATGCTGGGTGTTATTGCACTGTTAGTGGTGGCCTCATTGATTCAGTTTGTGCTCCGACTCCGGCGACCGGAAAAAGACTATACCGAATTACACCAGCGCATTACCTCCTGGTGGTGGATGATCGGCTTGTTATTTATTTTTTTGGTGAGCGGCCGGAATCCCGCAATTGTGTTTTTTGGGTTCATCAGCTTTTTAGCATTAAAAGAGTTTGTGTCGATCGTACCGACCCGTCAGGCGGATCGTAACGTGGTGTTCTGGGCTTATCTGTCGATACCCGTGCAATATTATTGGGTGGCCACGGCCTGGTATGGCATGTTTATCATTTTCATTCCCGTGTATATGTTTTTATTTATTCCGATGCGGATGGTGTTGAAAGGCGAGACCGAAGGCTTTATCAAATCCGCCGGGGTGTTGCATTGGTCGGTGATGCTGACCGTGTTTTCAGTGAGTCATGTTGCGTACTTACTGGTATTGCCGGTGAAAAATTCCTTTGCGGGTGGTGTCGGGCTGGTGCTGTATTTATTATTCATGACCCAGTTTAATGATATCAGTCAATACACCTGGGGGAAATTATTTGGCAAGCATAAGATCATCCCAAAGGTCAGCCCGAAAAAAACCTGGGAAGGATTTGTTGGTGGACTGGTAACCATCACCGTCGTGGCTGGATTTGTCGCGCCACTCTTAACACCGTTAACACGACTGGAAGGATTCGTTGCCGGTGTGATCATCAGCGCCAGTGGCTTTATCGGTGATGTGGTGATTTCTTCGGTAAAGCGCGACCTGCATATCAAGGACAGCGGTACGCTGATTCCCGGCCACGGTGGTATTCTGGATCGCTTGGATAGCCTGATGTATACCGCACCGTTATTTTTCCACTATATCTATTACCTGCATTATTGAGCCCTATGCCACGCATACTGAAAATATTATTTTTTCTGGTTATCGTCAGGCCGGTGGTGCTGGTCGTCCTCGGTCTGAATATTCGCAACCTGCAAAAGTTACCGCGTACCGGTCCGGCGGTGATTGCCGCCAACCATAACAGTCATCTGGATACGATGGTGCTGATGAGTCTGTATCCATTAGCGATGATCCATAAAGTGCGTCCGGTGGCCGCCGCCGATTACTTTCTCAAAAATAAATGGCTGGCCTGGTTCTCGCTCAATGTCATCGGCATTATTCCGCTAACGCGCGGTGGTCATGTGAAACGCGAAGATCTTTTCGTTGATTGCCACAAGGCCTTGGATAAAGGCGATATTTTAATTATTTTTCCCGAAGGCACACGTGGTGAACCCGAGCAACAGGCCAAACCGAAAAAAGGCCTGTTTTATCTGGTCAAGGATCGCACCGACACCGCCATTACCCCGGTGATCATGTACGGCCTGGGCCGCGCTTTGCCGCGCGGCGAAGCCTTGTTCGTGCCATTTGTGTGTGACGTCGTGATTGGTGACCCCATGTCTGTTGCGGCCGATTCGGATGCGTTTGTTGCACAGCTCACGGACACCTTTGCGCAGTTACGTCAGCAATGTGTGACAGGCACGAGTATCAATTAGCTATATGCTGGGTACGAAATAGTAAAATCCAGCCACATTATTCAGGCAGAAATGCCTGAATAGAATTGTTCTGCTAATGCTACAACTCTTATCTTTTTTTATAGATGACCTTGTAAGTCATTTATGTGGCCACAAGATTGATACTGATCAATGCAAACCGCCATGGAAGTTATATACTTTTGATGGTAGTTGGGAATTCGATTATTTCATTATCAATATGAGGGATGCCACTATGAGTAACGCACATGACACACAGGCCGCCAAGGAAAAAGTTATCAGGGATTTCAAGGCGGTAGTGAATGATACGGAAGAATTGCTCAAGGCCACAGCCAATCAGACCGGTGACCGGATCACAGCGGCGCGGGCACGGATGGAAGAGAGTCTGGCGGCGACCAAAAAACAACTCGCCGAACTCGAAGAAAGCGCCATCGAAAAAACCAAAGCCGCAGCACGGGCAGCGGATCAAATGGTGCATGAAAATCCATGGCAATCAGCGGGCATCGCCGCCGGAGTTGGCTTTTTACTCGGCATGTTGATTAACCGTCGTGGCTGAGAACGATTCGCATAACGGTCAGCATTCAGGACTGCTGGGATCGATACAGCAGTTGATGTCGACGTTATTGGAAATCCTGCAAACCCGGGTTGAGATTGTTTCAACCGAATTTGAGGAAGAGCGCGTCAGGCTGCAACAGTTGGTTGTGTTTGGCATCCTGACGCTGTTTTTTGTCGGCATCGGACTTATCCTGTTGACCTTATTTATCGTTATGTTCTATTGGGAGACTCACCCCTTGGCAGTATTGGGTGGGCTTGCTCTTATTTATCTGGGACTGGGTGCATTCACAGGTCGGATGTTGTACCGCCAACTTAAATCCAGGCAGCGCCTGTTGGGTACAACCCTGGCTGAGTTGGCAAAAGATCGGGAACAGTTATCTGCATGATTATGAATCAGCAACTGACAAAGCTTACCGCACGTCGTGCGGCCTTGATCGAAAAGGCAGCGGCGCAACGCCGCCATGTTGGTCTTAGTGTGCAACCATGGCGCGCGCCAATCAGTTATGTCGATCGTGGCGTGGACTTATTGCGGCGTATCCGTGCTCATCCCCTGGCGCTGGCAACGGGCGTGTTATTGTTATTTCGATTGGGGCGTGGTCGTTTGAGTGTGTGGGCGGGGCGTGCCTGGACCGGCTGGCAAATCTATCAATCGCTGCAGGATCGGCGTCCGCCACCGCGAGAGTAGTCAGGTGCTCATATTAAGCAGAAACCCTGATGATCTGAGTCACAAAATGGTAATCTTTATTTCACACTCTTAACGATTTCCTAATAATGCTGCTACCAGGAATTTTATAATCACATTTGTAGTTTGATGTGTTGGCAGTAGCTTTCCATGAAAAAGACGAGTTTCTCGCTAGACAATAATTTTGTCGTTGCTTCCCTGATTTTGGTCTGGCTGATGTTGACAGCTTACCTGCGTCCACTGCTGTTGCCTGACGAAGGTAGATATGCGGATGTGGCGCGGGAAATGCTGAATGGCAGCTGGTTTGTGCCCACCCTGAATGGTTTGCCGTTTTTTCACAAACCGCCATTACTGTACTGGCTAGATATACTGGCAATGAAAATCTTTGGCATCAATATGCTGACGATTCGCATGGGGTCAATTCTGGGCGCGTGGGCATGCGCTACAACAGTATTTATCCTGATGCGACGCTGGTATGGAATGCGTACCGCAACACTGACACTGATTGTTCTTGCCACCAGCCCGTTGTTTTATCTTGGTGCCCAGTACGACAACCACGATATGCTGGTGGCCAGCCTGATATCCATCGCTATATTATTAATGGTGCGTGCCGTCGAAGATCCGGTGTCACTGTCGCGTCGGCATGTCTGGGCGGCGTATGCAGTCTGTGCTTTGGCGGTGTTAAGCAAAGGCTTGATTGGCATCGTCATACCGGTAATGGTGATAGCGCCCTGGTTACTTATAATGGGACGCTGGAAGACACTAATTCAATTAATTGATTATATCGGAATCGGTATTTTCCTGTTGATCTGCCTGCCCTGGTTTATTGCAATGCAATTGTACTACCCGGATTTCTTTCATTATTTTTTTGTATACCAACACGTCGATAGATTTTTACATACGACGTTTAATAATGCTCAGCCAGCGTGGTTTTTCTTTGTGGCCTTGCCACTGTTGACGCTGCCATGGGCATTGTTTGCTCCTGCAGCAGTTCTTCAGGTTTGGCGCCAACGTACGCCACTACAGTTGCTTAGTATATGGTGGTTACTATTTACTTTAATCTTTTTTTCTTTGATGCGATCAAAGCTGGTCGGCTATATCATGCCTGCTATTGTGCCAGGAGTAATTCTTCTGGCGTTATGGATGACTACTCGCAGCGACAGCTTAAAAAGATGGGTTGCGACCTTTGCTGCCGTTATTTGTGTTGTTACTGCACTTTGGATAACGAAAATTACTCCAGATTCGCACCGCGTGGTGGCATCAATGCTTTCAAGTCAGATGGCGGCAAATGATCGTGTCGTGTTTGTCGGCGACTTTTTTTACGATATCCCTTTTTATGCGCATCTGGAAAAGCCGATTCTCGTCATCGAAGACTGGCATAGCCCGGATATGGAAATTGTTGATAATTGGCGACAGGAGTTGAAACATGCATCCAATTTTGATGTGCAA
>JAHECZ010000084.1 GCA_024641475.1 Gammaproteobacteria bacterium | reverse complement strand
GTAACCGATTTTGAATAGCTTAACAATGCATCGTCGCAGATCGCTAATCCTTATTATTGGGCTTGGGATACCTCAGTGCCACACAAATTAAATTACAGGGTCATTGAAATCCACTTCAACTTCGTCTTAGGAATATATCTAGCGATATTATTCCATTCATGTCAACAATAGATGGGGGTTCTGGATCTTATTCATCTCTGACCCTTGTACTCTGACTAATGTTGCTGATATCATTTACTTTTTTTTATTTGCTTAGTACTTTCATTCTGTTTTTCATAGTCAAGTGCGGCAGCTAAAAATAGATTCTGCATAAACTTGCTTACGTAAAAATCATTCATACGTGACTTTGGCATGTTCTTCTTTAATTCTTTTTCTATTGCCTTTAAAAACAAATATACTGCGGCATCGAGGTTTGGCAGCATACCCGCATAGTCCCCATCCGGATAATCTCCCTCCAAGCAAAAATCAAATAAATCCTTTGCTGGTTTTCCAGGCTCTATGGAAAAACATGCTTTTCGATAATATGCAGCCACTGCATTTGTAAATACTTTAAATCTTTCTTTTGAATCGGCAGTTTTCAAGCTGTCACCAGCCGCATTCATTAATGGCTCTGGAATCAGGCCATCACAACCAATATGAAGTTGTTTTAGTCCATTGTTAAACTGTTGCGCAGGACTAACATTAATCGCCTTGCCGGCATTTATAATCCAGGTATCGCATGAACTTGATTTTTTTGTCGTTTCAGTACAGCCGCCTGATCCAGCAAACCCAATAAATAATAATATGATTAGTATTTGTTTTAGCATTTTTAAATCCAGTTATCCGGTATAAATTTAGGATCCAATTCTTTCAAACCATGAACCAACACTTCTAGCAGCTTAACAGCTTCTGCTGGTTTTTTACTCAGCGATGACAATTTTGACTCATAATCATTTATAGCAGCGATACTACTTTTTCTATTTAACTGTATAAAATTTGGCGGAACAGACCCAATAGCTCTATAGCCATTAGAAATTAAACTACTGTGATGGCTTGAAAATTTCGCTCTAATTTCTGTATTAAAGAAAAGCAACCGAATTGTCACCTCTTTACGAGGTCCATACCTACTAATTAGTTCTGTTGTTACTAGTGGATGCCCCAACAGCGACTGGAGATCGCCATAGTAATTTCTTAATGATCCAGTCTGAGGATTAGCAACTTCTAGTGAACCATTAAAATACGATTGATAGGTCGATTCTGCCTGAGTAATTCGTGCAAGCAGATCGGGGATAGTAGCGGAACTTTCTGATTGGTACCCATATATTCTTGTCCACACTGCAACATTTTGGCCTTTGCGCGTCCTTGCGACTATTGCGCGATTCAAATCGAATTTGCTACCACGTGTGGCCTTATCCCATCGCGTCAAATGTATTTTTGAACCTGACGCTGTACCTGGAGCACTGTCTGAGTAAGCCCATATTGATTGAATATTTGGAAACACCTTGCGCCACGCATTTAAATGTTTTTCTTTCCCTGCATAACATGCAGCGAGATGTAAGTCCTCAATCATACCAGCCGCTTTTGGCAGGGCACTTGCAATTTTTTCAATTTGCTCTGTATCTAAAGCTCCATTATTGCTCTGAAAATCACTAAAGAACCGGTGCCCTGTACTATGACCTGAAATAATAAATCTTGTTGCACCCTTTCCTTTCTTTTCAAAATCTGCCCAGACCTTAGCCAATTCAGCTAGCTCATCCCGTATATAAGGGCCACCAAATTCGATTGCAGTAACGATTTGACTTTCCTGAGCAGGAGCAACGTGGAACGTTTTAACATAATTTACGATATCTTCACGCAGATTTAAGTTGAAGTTTTTATTACCAACTTTTATTTGGTCTTGGGTCTTACTGTCCCCAATAAATATGACTTTGTTCCCCGAATCTCTCAGTGATTTGACTTCATCGCTGGCGGATTTATTTAACCCTATAAATATTATAGCATCCTGTTCTGCGCTCATTTAAAGTCCCTTTGTGATGAGTTTATGTGAGTATAGGAGAACCCTGTGTCAGAGAGCAATTACTTCTATATTAATACCCTACCAAATAGGTCACACCATTTTATTCCACCCGTGACCGACTGAATAACCTCGCTTAATATTTATTGTGCACCCAATATCTCAGCCTATGGCCTTAAAATGGCTTTCTAATCGCTGACAAACAGTCTCATCTGTGGTCCAGAGCTCACTCACCACATCAGTACTTGACGGAAAATCATCAAAACTGAAATGTTCCGATAAATTAGTCTCTTCCCAATTTTCAGGCGCAAGACTGCAAGGCCTATGTTTAGCGACAATACGAAAGTAATACATTCTTTCATTAGTCTGTTTGGGCTCTAACATCCTCTGCAGAGCATCTAATTCCTTTTTATATATGCACGACAGCTCCGCTCTAACCTGATTGGCTATATTTACACAGGCCGTTAATTTCTTGTTAAATTCTTCTTTCGAAGTCTCATTCAACTTCTTACGTAGCAAAACAGATTGATTATTCTCATCGAGGAATTCCCCGGTCGCCATTTCAATAGAAAAATCGTCAGAAAACCCAGCATCACATCTCGATGAATTAACCATTTCTTTGCCAATAAATAATAGTGTTTTAACTTCGGACAGATGCAAGCCATCTAAAGGCCCGGGGCGGACATTAGTACAAAGTACACTTTCCTCATACGTAATATTTAGCAAACTTAAACATGTAATTGGTAATTTATAACGGTCCATTGTGAAGACTCCAAATAAGGGGTCAGCAACGGATATTTGCTGCAACGGTCCCCTTAAAAGACAATCTTCCCTGGTATCGCATAGCAATGAAGAATTTTTGTCGCGTATCCTCTGATATAAAGCTTCAGCAGTAGCATAGTCCTCCTGATATATAAGCCAATCACCACGGGCACGCTCACCACCTAAACGAGACCGCCCCGTATTGTCATTCGACCAAACCCGACAGTTCAGTGCCCAACGAGTACCCTTGAATCCATTGATATCGTTCGCTGTCATCTTTTAATTTATCACACAGATGATCAGATAAGAGAAATCGATACAAGACTGCCTTTTGTCATTCAATTCTTGCCGAATTGAATTAGACAATATTGCTTCCCTTTATCTGTTAGGGAGCAAAGGTAATGCGGGAAATTACCACCCATTGTTATTGACTTCATTGTATCTGCCGTAACAAAACCACAATCTGATAATGCATAAGCCGTATTCATATGAACATACTCCGAATAATCTTTTTGAATGCAGAGATGCTTGAGTGCCTGTAATTGATTTTTCGTCATTTCATTCTCCCGTTTTAGTCACAACGATTGATACTTGCAGTGTACCGCCCTATCTGCTAATTATTCTTGTTGTTTTCTTAACTCGTCCGCGAGACACCACTCCGTATCGCTTGGTCGGCGGATCCATAAACATTCCCATGCATTCCGCGAGTGACCTGCAATTTTATTTGCCAATTGAGAAGGACTATAGGTTTCCCCCTCATAAATAATCGCATCACCTGAGACACTGGCGTAGTAATACTCGCCACCAACTTTCATTCGGATCTTGGTTTGGTGTGGTAAAAAAACGTTTCGCCAGTTATACCCTTCAAATAAAGCATTGAGATCTGAATCAACACTGTTTCTTTCAAGGTAGTCATAAATTTGATGCTCAATCACACGATGCGCTGTTGTCGGATGCTTATCTAAAAGCGCCTTATAGAGTTCCGTAGATATTGGTACACACACATAATCATTTAGGTTCATGGGAATATCACTCGATGTTTTCTACAGTAGTTTAACCATAGCCTAATCACAGTCCTATAACAACCTTTTTATTACTTATTATTATGTTTATTATACTATTTTTAATTTTTTCACTTGTTTATCATATACTTATATAACTTGATAATAGTATATTCTTCAATATCTACACCTGCAACAGGTATGGCTTGGTCTAATTTATCGACTAATGCGTAATCACATGCACCCATGGATTACCGATCCAATGCTGAAACTCCCGATACACGCTATTAAAGCGATCAGCCAAATCAGATCCCTGGTCACCAAAGATCCCACCGATGTCATTTAACATGCCTCGGAAGACCCGTACTTCATAAATAGTTTCATCTGGAGGAAACCAGTGCTGTAACGCCGCCAACATCAGCGCCCAATATTCCGAAATATCACCAACGGTATTAATCATCGAATGCCGAGTATGACTGGCTAACGCTTTGAGTATCACATGCCGGTCATTACCACATATTTTCGGGTCATAGTTTTGTCGACACCAAGTAGTGACAAAGTCGGTAATAAATCGTGCAGACTCCTCTGGAACACGGAATTTCCTGGTTTCGTTAACCATAATGTCACTTCCCTGCCAATCTGGCTGATACCTTCACCATCGCATAGGTATTCAGTTTACAGTAGGCCAGTAAATTATTAATTAATTGCTGTTTGTCACTTACAGGCGTATTCGTGTTTATGATCGCCAAATACGCAGCCTGGGCTTCGGTGCCATCTTGTACGCCAGCAAGATCTTTATAGGAAAGTTCGGGGACCAGACAGGGTAAGACACATTTAATTGACCAAGAGTCTTTCATCGCCGGGTGATAATAGTTGGCTTTCACGACAGGCAATAAATCAAACACCCGCTCATTTAAGGCCAGTAACGCGACGCAAAGCTCGGGGAACACCTCGGCCAGTTCACGGATGATCCGTTTCTCGAAGGATTGGTTATACACAATGATCGGCCCACTCTCTCCGCACATTGCCAACAAGGCTTCCGCAAATGCCCGTCGCGGATCCACACCGCTCGTATCGAGAAATTCACGATGTAACAGGGTATCGGGATCCCGTTCAATATGACAGGACCACTGAAACGGCAACTGCATGTAAGGTCGCGTGCCCTCCCAAATGGGAATCGCAAACTGGATACATACAAAATCCAGGTAATAGCGTGGGTACGGTAACGTCGTAAAAATCTCACCTGCCCCGGGTAACAATTCCGGCACACCCGCGATAGTGATCCGCCGCACACGCTGATGAGTGTCACTGGTTAACATGCCGGCCGGAATGTCACGTATGTCGAAAATTTCCTTGGCATGCAAGGTTTGGATAATTTGCCAACCATTGGGCAAATCCGCGACGGGATAGTCAGGCGCTTGCGTTTCGCAATACGGCCGATAGGGACACGGATACGGTTTGTTATACTGGCTACCCAAATGCCGTTCTGGTTGTTGACCTGTCACCACAGCCTGCAAGGGTACTAACTTCGATTCAATAAATGGCATATGGGACAGCACCCGTGCAGAAATGTCTTCGCGAATTAAGAGTCCGGTATAATCATGATTACCGTGATAAACAAACTCATTATTGATATGCATCAGCCAAAAACGGCGGATCGGTATGCCTGCCTGGGCGACTGCGACAGCCTGAACACTTACATCCTCAATATGCTTGTCTTTCACGTCCGTCGTCGCTTTAATTTCAATGAGGTCCCACGCCTGTCCATTGCGCTGTAAGACATCCACAAAAACGGCCAACTCCTGACTTTGTATCCCTGCTTCAAATATTGTATTTACGCTGGTATCGGCGATGAGCTCTGCCGACTTCGCAAAGGGATCCATGCCGGGCGCACCCCGTCTCACCAGTACGGCATCAGGGAATTGCAGACGCGCATGGGCCTGCACCACTTGCCCGGTGACACTGTCCGGAGTGGATTGCTGTACTGCGAGCTCGGGATGATGGACGCGGAGAAACAACTGTTTCTCACATTGCAATCCAGCTAGAATTTCTGTTTTGCTATATCGCATAAAAAGGCCAATAGAGTCGGACTGTATCGATCAGTCATTAACTTGGCGTTTCAATCGAGTCTGACCCTGAGTGATCAGGATTTTTTGTAATTACTCATACCAAATCCGCCCGGCAGCAAAGCCCAGACCAACCCAAAAAGTAAAAGAAATGTAATGATGATTTTAATTAACATATTTCGACTGTATAAAGAAAAAGATACCCGATAGTAATTCACTCAATTATCCGAATAACTCACAAGCTACGATCTTGTCATATTACCGTATCCGCGATCGAAATCACTGGTGAAGATGCAAATAATTTAATCTGTCACCTTTTATTCGACATAATCTATCCGTTTAATACCTTTTCCAGTTTCGCCACTGCGGCAAGATGTTTTGGCTTTGGCATGTTGCGAATATTATGCAATTTCCATTGCACGGCCGGCAAGTGCGCTACTTCCGGTCTTTTCAGCAATGACCAATCAGGCTGACCCTGTTTGAAAGTTATCAAAAATTGTTTATGGGATTCTGTCAGGTTATCGTTGATTGCCGCTAGCAGCTGTGCGCGGGTTGCACGTAACATTTCAACCGTGACAGGCTCATTGATCATCCCCTGAAACTCATTGAAAAACGGCCGATCAAAATCATATTCCACCGGCGCCAGCATCTCCGCAATCGGTTTGTTGCCACAGATCAGATAAACCAGAAATACTTCCAGCAAACTCGCAGTTATTCCTTCCTTGCGCAACAACACCGAAACATCAAACAGGTCTCGCGGGTGCTGGCGGCTTAATGCCGCACACAATTTTCCCGCGAATAGATCGTTGAACGCAACGACCGGTGCACGGGCATATCCAAATACTTCCTGTGTCTGCGGTGATGTCTCCATTTGCACGGGACTTTCCACCACCCCCCGCATCACGGGTGAGATTTCAATCTTCACCTGCGTCATATCCCGTTGTGCGACAAGCTTATAAACATAAGCGGTACCTGCCAAGACAGTAGCCGCCACATTGAGCCCAGGCAGATGTATTTCCAATTCCTTCTGCAAAGCACGGAATGCCGCATCAATCTCGGTGAGAGCCACATCCCGGTGATTAACGGGCAGATAGGTCACATCGATATCCACCGACAACCTCGGTAAATCACGGACAAATAAATTGATGGCCGTACCGCCTTTCAACGCAAAACACGGATAGTGGGCCACCAGCGGCAATATCTGCACCAGTAATTCGACTTGTCTAAAATAGAGGCTGCCCGGTTCCATCCTCATTTGCTCCGTTCGCGTATTCACGTGGCACCGTGATGTTATAACGTCTGTTTAATACCCCGCCCTTATAGATCACTCGCTTGCCACTGCCGAGATCCACAGCAGTCACGTCTAGCTGCGTAAACCAGGCATGACGATGCCGCTCGGCCAGCCATACAAATAAACGTTTTGTTTTGATCCGCTTGCACAAGCGTAACAAGCTCATTACC
Organism: Gammaproteobacteria bacterium; assembly: GCA_024641475.1. Classification (GTDB taxonomy): domain Bacteria; phylum Pseudomonadota; class Gammaproteobacteria; order UBA6429; family Thiohalophilaceae; genus JACQBC01. The sequence goes on along the minus strand of JAHECZ010000084.1, from coordinate 1,048 downwards.
TGTTTGGGACGAAACGTCGCGGCGCCTTCCATGTATTTGTCTGCCATATCCAGATCCGCCCGGCCCGGCAAATCATCCAAATATTCCAGCAACGCCCGCTCCTTCGTCGAATAGTTTAGCAACCAATCCCACGCACCAAACGGCAAGGTCGTATAGCCCAGTGCCTTGGCATCGGTGGCAAACAGACCACCGCGGTGTACGGCAAAATCCGCATTGGTCTTGACCCGCTGCAGCCAGGCCGGCAGCGTATTCTCACTATATAAATGGATAGTTTCGCGTTTACCCATCGGCAGATAATGCGCCATACCTTGATGATCCAGCGCCGAGCGCCCCCCAACATGCACAGCAAAACCCAGCTCCTGGAGCGAATACACCACGTGTTGCCACTTCAACGGGGGGCCCGAACGCCGGTAAACCCCTCGATCAACGGCCTCAAGCGCCCCGGAACGCAGGTAATAATCCACCAAAGGGCGATTAAATTTTTTATTTTTCAGCCAGTTGCGATCGACCAGCAGCCCCTCAGGCAAAATGGAAACCAAGCTCTGCTTAGCCGAAGTCGTTGTTTGGTTTGTTTTTTTATCTGTTTGCATAGTCATACTATGCAATAGTAGCTATTTATAAACCGTTTGCAAGTTTATATTTGAGGCTGTTTGCATAGCATAACAATGCAAAATCGCGGTTGGGTGACCATCACATCCAGTATCTTGCGCGTGTCCATTACGTCTGTGCGGCTAACCGACGCCTTATCAAATAGCCTGGCCTCATCCGATGTGATGACGTGACACGCTTGCGCCTTCGTAATAAGGTCATTGAATGTATTCAATGACGCACTGCCGATCCGATCAAACAGCGTTTTACTGTGCCTTTGTCCCCGCACCCACGCCTGTCCCAGCGAATTTGCATGCAGTCGCAATTGATCAAGTTGCCCCATCGCACGGCCAAAGACATTGCCGCCTGGTTGCATGGCACGTTTCCATGCCTGTGGGTCGATGTACAGGCGATGCAATGTGTTTGGTAAATCATTCGGAATATAGCCGTGTTTCTTATC
>JAHECZ010000028.1 GCA_024641475.1 Gammaproteobacteria bacterium | reverse complement strand
CTTCAAATGCCGAACTGGGCCACGCGGCCAGAACACTACGGGGGCCCAATAAGCCCGCACCGACCGCCACTGCGACCGCACTACCGGCTAAGGTCCCTTTTAAAAAGTTACGACGTTGCATGATAATTCCTCCAAATATGAACTTAAGTTCACCCTGATCAGGGCAATTGCCGGGCCAATTGTACCGGCTTATAAAAACAAGGAGTTAACCTGGCTCACACATTTAACTCGTGCAAATTGCACGATAACAATTGCATTTTGCGCAGACCTCAATGGTGTTAATGGCCGTTGCTAAGCCTCATCCTCGCTCGCATCGTCGGGTAATGCTTTGTATTGTTGTAACTTGCGCCACAGCGTGGATTTATTAATACCGAGAATCACCGCTGTCTTTTCCCGATTGTGCTGACATTGCGCCAGTACTTTAAGAATGTAGCGACGTTCCAATTCTTCCAGAGTTGGATTGTCATCATCAAGACCACTGGTAGCCGGCTTGCCTGCGGCACCGGCTTTGAGCGAAGCAAGATTCTCCACTTGCAATACATTACCATCGGCCAAGGCCACATGGCGTTCTACCAGATTTTGTAACTCACGCACGTTACCCGGCCAGTCATACGCGATTAATTTTTGCATCGATGCGGCATCGAAACCACTCACTTGCCGCTGGTATTGCTGATTAAAGTGCTTAACAAAATGCGCGATCAATCCCGGAATATCGTCACGGCGTTCACGCAATGCCGGCATAGTTAGCTTGACGACATTCAAACGATGATACAGATCGTGGCGAAAACTTCCCGCCGCGACCCGCGCTTCCAAATCCTGATTCGTCGCCACGATGATCCGCACATCGATCTTGATCGGCCGCATGCCACCGACGCGCGTTACCTGCTGTTCCTGAACCACACGCAATAATTTGATCTGCATGCTGTCGGAAATATTGCCGATCTCATCAAGAAACACCGTACCCCCGGTAGCAGACTCGAGCAAACCGGGTTTACTTTTCACAGCGCCGGTAAATGCGCCTTTTTCGTGACCGAACAATTCGCTTTCCAGCAACGTATCGCTCAGCGCGCCGCAGTCGATCACCACGAATGGCCGCTGCGCATTCTGGCCCTGATAATGAATTGCACGCGCCACCAGTTCCTTGCCGGTACCGGACTCACCTTCGATAATGACATTACACCGCACGTCGGCGATCTTGCTGATGATGTTATAGATCGGCTGCATGGCTGGCGCATGCCCTACCATACCGAAACGCTGTTGCTCATCGGTAAGTTGCCGCTTGAGCAGACGATTTTCTTCGGCCAACGCTTCGAGCCGCAAGGTTTTCTCGATTTGCAGGCGCAGTTCGTCCATGTCAAATGGCTTTTTGATGAAGTCGGTAGCACCCAGACGCATGGCTTCAATGGCGCTCTCGACTTCGGCATAACCGGTGACAATGATAAAAGGCACCGCGGCATCCTGCGCACGTATGGCCTCCAATAATTCGATACCCGTCAGCTTGGGCATGCGCAAATCACTGATAATCAGTTGCGCGCCGTGTTGGCGGAAATATTCCAATGCCTGCGTGGGATCCTGAAAGACTTCACAGCGATACATGGCATCAGCACTAAACCGCCGCATCAATTCACCCGCCTTGGGGTCATCATCGACAAATAAAATGACCGGGCGATCAGATACTGTTGTCATACGCCATCTGCCTGGGTAAACGGATCACGGCGGTGATACCGCGATCCAGATTATTGTAGATAACCAGTTCGCCACCATGGCGCTCGACGATACCATGACTGATCGACAAGCCCAGACCACTACCCGCACCTTCCGTCTTGGTGGTAAAAAATGGATCGAAAATTTTGTCCATGAGGTCTGCGCTGATTCCTGTTCCCTGATCAATCACATAAATACGAATTTCAATATCATCGGCCGTTACGCGCACCAATACCTGGCCATTTCGCGCACTGGCTGCAATCGCATTGAGCAGCAGATTGATCAATACCTGTTGTAGCTGGTTACGATCGCCTGCAATTTCAAAATCCGTTTCACATTCATATGCAAGCGTTATGCCTGCGGTTTTTGCGCTCTGCGTCACCAGAGCGAGGGTATCCTGCAACCATGACAACACCGCAAAGGGTGCAAAATGCGGCGGCACCTGTCGTGCAAAATTCAGAATGCCCTGCACAATTTGCCCGGCTCGTTGCGCCTCACCTTTGAGTGACTGCACATCTGCGCGCAGATCGGTGGCTTCATTCGGCAGACCACGCTCAATGAGTTTGCTGTACGATAAAATATTATTCAGTGGATTATTCAATTCATGCCCAATACCGGCAGCGAGCTGGCCGATACTGGCCAGCTTGGCATTCTGCAACAGCATGTGCTGTGCCTTGTCGCGTTCAGCCGCAGCGTGATCCAGCGAATCCGCCATCGTATTGAAGGCCAATTCCAAATCACGAATTTCATTTACCCGCGAAGCAGTACTTGCCCGCTCACTGTGTTCGCCACGAGCAAACGCCAGTAAATTCTGCGACAGGGTATGCAAAGGCCCGGCAAAGCGTTGTACACCGAATGTCGCTACCAGCAAATTAATCAGAATCGCGACACCACCCATCAGCATCACGATCCAGCGCGCATGGGCAAAAGGCTGCTCAATATATTTACTGGGAATACGCACACCCACTACCCAACTGACGAATTGATTTTCGTAGGGAGACATTTCCAGATGAAAAACAGTTTGATCATGGTCCTTATCCGTATATATACCGTAAGGCCCATCACTCAGATGCGCAAAATTCTGCTCACCATACAATTGCGCCGCATAACTCGGCTGCTCACGCGGTTGACTGAGCTGGATAGTATTCGCATCATCATATAATACCAGACCATTACGCATAGCCTGTTCGGGATTGAGTTCCACTATATACAATTGGGCGTTATACAGTCGCGGCGCATAGTGCATAACACGATCGAGATCTTCGCCAAACAACGTAAATGCAAACGCGCCTACCAACCTTTTATGTAAACGCAATGGTTGCAAATAATCATATAATGGCAAAATCAGCGTGGCATCGGATTGTTGTTGATTATGCGGCAGGATCACCCGACTGACTTCATCCACTGGCAAACGCTTGAGCTGTTTGGCAAAGTCAGCATTATTGAGTTCTGCTTCGACAAAATACATACCGCTAAAACTGGCGTACAGCGGCGCACTGCGTCGATTGTTGGTGACTTTCACCAGCGTATTGCCCTGCGCATCCAGCAGGCGCATGCGATAGTTACCCTGGACGATAGTCTGGAATCCTTCGAAGTAATGATTTACCCGGCCCCAGGCGATGTTGTAACGCGAATCAATGCGCTCAAAATTCGTCAGATCCAGGGCCGCCAGGTACTCCCGTACGACGTTGGAATTGGCCAGCCCCGCCGCCAACAGGCGCTGTGACTCTAAATGCCGCTTCAGATCGTTGGCAATCGTATCCAGACTGGTGCTGATTTCATTACGTACGTTGGCGCGGTATTCGCGTTCGAGAAAATAGATAGCCGCCAGTGCAACGGCCGTCAACGGAATGATCGTCGCCAGCAGGATCCAGCTGATGATATGAGTGCGAATACGCACGCGTTGGTCCTCCTGCTTTGCAGGAAATAATTAGCGCTTGTTTACTGCCATGTCTTCACCGCCTGCTGCGCGGCATCGTTGGTTGGTCGCACCACCAGCCCACTGTTTGCAATTGTCACTTCGTAGACCGCCTTGTCCGCCATCGGCATATACACCGCGCTGCCATAGATAGCATCCACCCAGGGCAACCAGCGTTTATAACTGTTCGCCACGGACCACAGATCCATACCGTGCTCCACGCCCAAATCATAAATTGTACGCAACTCGCGCACCTCCTGATCGGTACGCCGATAACGCCCGCTCAACCGATCCATTCGATAAACCGGATCGGCACCGATCAATGTCGCCGCGCCTTGCCATTTGATCATGCGCACATCCAGCTGCCATTCGTCACCGTTCAGACGCAACAGTCGCGGCACATCACCATTCGCGCTGAGCGTAACGTGATACTGTTGCGGTGCAATCATCTCAAACGTTACTTTGGCAACCGGCGCTTCCTGGGTTAGACGGTGATAGGTATAGAGGTTCATACCCACCAGCAGCGTGATAATTCCGGTACACACCAACACCAGTCCCAGTAATCCTTGCATACTCCCCATGATCGGTCGGCGATGCCATAATTTGCCGACACCGCCGAACAACAGCAACAGGCCCGGCAGGGTGATGACAACAGTTAACAGATAAGTCAGGGTCATGCTTACTCCATACTAGGGTTTTAACCGTGAGCCGCGTATAATCCAGGCTGTGCTTTTTGCCTTTAAAGCTTATCATGCGCCGAATCAAAACACAGTGTCTGTTCCTCACCCTGGTATTGCTGTTTCTCAGCAGTATGTCGCTGACCGCGTGTGGCAAGAAAGGCCCGCTGTATCTACCGGATAAAACCCCGGCACCCGCCGCCAAACCGTAAATTAACCTGGCTGAGTTTTCATGGAACCTTTTCAATATCGTAACGGCCAATTGTATGTCGAAAGTATTCCTGCCGTGGACCTGGCGCGACGTTTTGGCACGCCCACTTATATATACTCCCGCGCTGCCTTGCAGCAGCACTGGCACGCCTTTGATTCTGCCTTGGCTCAACACGAACATTTAGTTTGTTTTGCGGTCAAGGCCAATTCCAATCTGGGCGTGCTGGATGTGTTGGCACGCCTGGGTTCCGGTTTTGATATCGTCTCGGTCGGTGAACTCGAACGCGTCATCGCCGCCGGGGGTGATCCACATAAAGTGGTGTTCTCGGGAGTAGGCAAACGCATCGATGAAATTCAACGTGCGCTGGAAGTCGGTATTCATTGCTTCAATGTGGAATCTGAAGCGGAATTGCATCGCATCAATGATGTCGCCACGCGTATGCAAACACGCGCGCCGATATCGCTGCGCGTCAATCCGGATGTCGATGCCAAAACCCACCCGTACATTTCCACCGGCTTGAAAGAAAATAAATTCGGCATCGCCATTACGGATGCGCTGCGCGTTTATCAACTTGCCGCCAAGTTGCCACACTTGCAAATTATCGGCATCGACTGCCATATCGGTTCACAACTCACCGAAGTGACGCCGTTCATCGATGCCTTGCAACGGGTGTTAGCACTGGTTGATCAACTCGCCGCGCAGAACATTCCTGTTCAACATCTGGATTTAGGTGGTGGCCTGGGAATTTGTTACAGCGACGAGACTCCGCCATCACCCGCCGACTATATCCAGGCCTTGCAACCCTTATTGGCGGGTCGCCAATTAAAAATTTTACTTGAGCCCGGTCGTGCCATTGTCGGCAACGCCGGCATTTTGCTGACCAAAGTGGAATTTCTCAAACACAATGATCATAAGAACTTTGCGATTATCGATGCGGCAATGAACGACCTGATGCGCCCGGCACTCTACGACGCCTATCACGACATCGTCGCAGTCAACCCTCGCACCGACATCATTGCGCAGCACTATGACATCGTCGGCCCGGTATGTGAAACCGGTGATTTCCTCGGCAAGGATCGCGTCCTGGCGTTACAGGCAGGCGATCTGCTGGCAGTACGCTCCGCAGGTGCCTATGGCTCGAGCATGAGCTCCAACTACAACACCCGTCCACGCGCCGCCGAAGTCATAGTCGATAACACCCACGCTTATTTAGTACGTGAACGTGAAACCCTGTCACAGCTGATTGCGGGTGAGCACCGACTAACGGTGTAATGCTGGCTCCATCTCCAGGTGTTTTAATGCCGCAGTGTGACCCGCCTATTTACATACTATATATAAGTTATTATTCCCGCCTTGTAATTAATTGAGTGACTAAATAACTGTTCCGAACTGGTATCCAGTATTGGCGTTAAAAGCGCGTGCCGGCATGACGTGGAATTTATTATTTCGCGTATATCTTGTAGTAAGTGGATACCATTTGAGAACAGCTATTTAGACCTGTCCTGCCGAACGACACCCAAATTTCTCAAGAAATTTTCTCTAAAACCGATATATTCGATATCCTGCTGAGTTAGTGAGCTATAGTTAGTTGACCTGTCATTTTGAGTTGCGCCCGGACCCAGCGCGACGCGATTGCCGCAACGCCTTTATTGATATGGGTTCCAATTATTTTCGCCAGGAGCGAAGAAACGATGCAACCCGATCAACCAATCATCCCGATTATTTCCGTCTTGCCTCTGTCGATTCATCAACCGCGACAATTCGCATGAATGATATGAACACACCACTCGATGATTTATTAACCCCGGCCGAAGTGGCCAAACGACTGGGAGTCTCCCCGATTACCGTGCGTTCCTGGGTGGCCAAAGGCTGGCTGTCATCCCGTGTCACACCCGGTGGACATCGGCGTTTTTACTGGAAGGACGTGGAAGCCTTGTTGGCCGAACGCAAGCAGACGGGGATCAATCCACAACTCTTAATCGTGGACGATGATCCCTTGTTTCGCAGTTATTTACTCGATGCATTTGCAACGCTGTTACCCAGTGCGATCGTCCGTGTCGCCATTGACGGCTTTCATACCGGTATCGCCCTCGCAGCTTACCAACCTGATTTAGTGCTGCTGGATTACGCCATGCCCGGCATGAATGGCCTCGACGTCTGCCGGTTAATTAAAACCAATCCCGACTACGCAAATACCCGGGTTGTGATTCTTACCGGCGTCGCCGATCCGTTACTCCACGCAGAATTCATGCAGGCAAGCGCGGATTCCGTTTTACTAAAACCGATTGCGTTCAAAACACTGGAAGCGGTGCTGGATCAGTTTCAGTTGCGTGAACCCGTTTTAGGCTGACCGCATGCCCAATTATTTTTGTGATTATGTCCTGCGCTATCTAAATTCTGATTTTTTCAGGCGCAGTCAGCCATGTCACGTAAAATTATACGCGTTGATTTGCACCGGCTTATTGAGCCTGCCGCCGTTTGCCATTAGCGCCAATCAGCCGTTACCTGCGGTTGACATCCATATCGGCGTGATTGCCGGTATCACCGGAGCGGGCGCAAGTTATGGCGCCGGCATTGTGCAGGGTGCAGAAATGGCCGTGCAGGAAATCAATGCGGCGGGTGGCATCAATGGCCGCAAAATCAAACTCACTATCGTCGATGACACCAGCGATCCGGCGCGTTCCGCGATCGTCATGCGACGTCTGATTGGCACGAGTCCGGACCTCATCGTCGGCGGCTGGGGCAGTTCGCAAGTGCTCGCACATATGAATTTTCCCGAACAATCCGCAATCCCCTACATCGTGGTCGGCGCAACCAATCCGCGGATCACTTCGCCATCCAACAAGTGGGTCTTCCGGGTTATTCAATCGGACGACGTGATGGCGGAGCAACTGGCGCAATTAGCCATTACTGATCTTGGTCTGAAACGCATCGCAATTATCCATGACAATAATGCCTATGGCACAGGTAATCGCGATGTGTTTATCTCGGCACTTGAGAAATATCGCGTAAAAGTACTGGACGTGGTGACTTACAATTCCTCACGAACTGACTTTAAAACTCAATTACTGGCAATCAAGGCAATCAACCCGGATGGCATTGCGCTGTTTGGTACCTTACCGGCTGCACCGAAGATCATGCAACAGGCGCGTGCACTCGGTATCACTGCGCGTTTCATCGGTACCGGTGGTCTGGCGAATGAACAGCTATTTGCCGAAGCATCTGCCGCATCCGAAGGCACGATTCTGATGAGCCATTTTCATGAAGATTCCGATGCGCCGGCAAACGTCTGGAATAAGCAGTACCTGCATTTTGTCGAACAGAAAAAATACAAAAGCCCGGTGCGGGCCGCCTGGGAATACCGTGCAATCAAATATATCGCTGCTCCCTGCCTGAACAGCGCGGGTAGTGACCGCGTCAAGCTGCGCAATTGCATTGCCAATTGGCGTGGCACGCTGTTTGGTGTCAATGCCGAAAGTTATTTTGATCAGACCGGCCAACTGGTCCAACCGGTCATTGCTGTTGAAATTCACAATCAGGCTTTCCGTTTATATACGAGGCCGCCAAAATGACTGCCCCGGCAAATAACAACATCACGGCCATCATGAAATTGACACGACTCCCGTCGACAGTTTTGCAGCCGCGTTACCTGGTGCCAGGACTGGCAACATTGGTGATAGGGATTTTGCTGATTTTTTCCAGCACCATGCTGCGCACGACACGAACCACAGCATTGCAAAACGAACTGGACGACATGGGGAATATCAGCCTGATGCTGGCACAACAAGTACAACGCATCGTATTTGGTGCCGATCTGATTCTGTCGTCACTCCAAGAAGAAATTGAGCATGCACACATCCGCAACTCTGCCGAGCTTGAGAAATACGTATCGACACGTGCGATGTATGATCACTTGCAGAGTTTGCTGGTTCACACGACCGACATCGAATCACTATCATTTACCGACGCCAATGGGCATTTATCCGGCTCAAGAATGTGGCCGCAACCTGTTGTGGATCTTTCTGATCGATCCTATTTCCAACACTTACGCGCTGGCGCCAAGCAAGTGATCTCTGAACCCATCAAAAGCAAAGTGACCGGGCAAGAGATCATTATTCTGGGCCGACGTATCGAGTCTCCTGACGGTAAATTTCTCGGCATTACCTTCGCTGCTTTCAGTGCCACTCGTTTCACGCGTTTATTTGACGATGTCTTGCACGATAATGTGCTACAAATTATTCTTTTTCGCAGTGATGGCCATGTGCTGGCAACTCAATCCAGCTCGGGCAATCACAGCGAAATTGCGGCAACTGTATGGCAACTCGTCAAAGAACTGATAGGACGTACCGATACCGCCAAACTGCTGAGCAGTGACATTACTCCAGCGATCGATCCTCATATTATCACGCTTAACGTTGTTCCAGGTTATCCCGTCAGCGTAGCAACCTATGAACCTGAACATGTCGCCTTGGTTGAATGGCGTCAGCTTGCGTGGTTAATCATTACCTTTTTGTTGGCAGCAGTTGCACTGATCATCCTGGCGGCGTACGCCTATCTACGCCAGGCTAACGCGCGTGCCGCGCTGGCGCAGACAGCGCAGCAACTCGCTACCGTAAACCGGCGCCTGACCGAAACCCAGGAATATGCCCATATGGGCCAATGGGAACTGGATTTACTCACCAATACGCTGCAGTGGTCAGACGAAGTGCATCGTATCTTCGAGATCGATACAACAAATTTCACCCCGTCTTACGACGCATTTCTTGCTGTGATACATCCGGACGATCGGAATGCGGTGGCGGAAGCCTATACTAAATCCATACAAGACAAAACACCGTACAGCATTACCCATCGCTTGCAGATGCCCGATGGTCGCATCAAATATGTGACGGAACGCTGCCGTACTGCCTATGCCGCCGATGGCAATCCTTTGTACTCAACGGGGTCGGTGCAGGACATCACCGAACTCAAACTCGTTGAAGCTGAACTACGCACAGCCAGAACTACCGCAGAAGCTGCCAACAAGGCCAAAACAGAATTTCTGGCCAATATGAGTCACGAAATCCGTACGCCTATGAATGGAGTAATTGGCATGACCGATGTGTTATTACATACCCCCCTGAATGAACATCAACATACATTAGCCATGACGATTCGTGAATCGGCGTATTTGCAACTGGATATTCTCAATGACATTCTGGATTTTTCCAAAATTGAGGCAGACAAGCTCACGCTCTCACCGGAACCGTTCTCGGTACGCGAGATCATCCTGAGTACCTGCGGTCTGTTTTCTACAACAGCGCTGCAAAATAACATTGCGCTTACCTATGAGGTTGATTCACAACTACCTGGCGCTGTGCATGGCGACATGTTGCGCTTGCGTCAAATACTCGCAAACCTGATCAGTAATGCCATTAAATTTTCGACCAACCTGCAACGACAAGCTCAGGTTAAAATCCATGCGCAAGTAGCCAATCAGGAACCAGATCGTATCTGGCTTGAAATCAGCGTACAGGATAATGGCATTGGAATCGATGCAGCAACCCAACAGCGCCTGTTCACCCCATTCACTCAGGCAGATGCCACGACAACGCGTCACTATGGTGGTAGTGGCCTGGGCCTGGTCATTTGCCGTCGCCTTGCCGAGCTGATGGGCGGTGAAATTCGTTTGATTAGCACACCCAATGTCGGCAGCAGCTTTATTCTCCGCTTACCTTTTGCCCTTGCACAGATCTCGCAACTGCCCGCCAAGATATCTGCTATTCATCCAGATACCGCAAGCACGACACAGATACCGACGGCTAACACACACAACTCGCAACTGATCCTGGTTGCAGAAGATAACGAAACGAATCAGGAGGTCATACGCCAACAGCTGGCACTGATGGGCTACCACGCTGACATCGCCGCAAATGGTCGCGAGGCGTATTCACGCTGGATCACCGGCAACTATGGACTGCTATTCACTGACCTGCATATGCCAACTATGGATGGTTATCAACTCACTGCCGCGATTCGTGCGGAAGAAATCAAAAGTGAGCGCGCGCGAACCCCGATCGTCGCGCTCACGGCCAATGCCATGAAAGGTGAAGCCGAACGTTGTATCGCAGCGGGTATGGACGACTTTCTTGCCAAACCGGTGATGCTGGCCGATTTCAAGGCGACACTGCAAAAGTGGGGGCCAGCAAAACAGCCACTGAACAGTCCCGCTACCACAGTCTCTGCCACCAGAGAGTTCACCGTACCGGTTGATGTGAATATCCTGAAAGAGTATGTCGGTGACAATACCGCGCTCATCCACAAATTTCTCGCTGACTATCGCGTCCGCGCACAACAGATCGGCATGGAAATCACCACCGCCTATGCCGATGGCAATCTCACTGAACTTGCCAACCATGCACACAAGTTGAAATCGTCTTCGCGCACCGTGGGAGCGATGCAGCTGGGGGAGTTGTGCGAACAACTCGAACACACCGGCAAAAATCGTGACGCAGTAACCGTATCGTCACTTGTTCCTGAATTCCAGGAAGAAATGGCTTCTGTAATTACTTATCTCGCTACATTAACGCATGATTTTGCTAAAAATGAGGAGTCACCACGTGGTTAGGCATTTACTGGTTGTCGATGATGATGAATTTTTCCTGGCTCTGCTACGCAGCTCGCTTGAAACTGCCGGCTATCAGGTCACTACCGCCGACAACGGCGAATCCGCCTGGGAACTGTTATCCGCAGCGCCGCAGCCGTTTGATTTGGTCTTGCTCGACAAACAAATGCCCAAACTGGATGGCATTGCGCTCTTAAAACGCATTCGCGCCAGTGAGTCTTTGCAAGATATTCCTGTGATTCTGCTGACCGGCGACAAGAATGAAGATGATGTTGCTGCCGGTCTGGCGGCGGGCGCCTTTTACTATTTAATGAAACCTGCTTCCGATGTCATCCTGCAACAGGTTATCAAGAACACCCTGCAAGATGCACAGGAACAACTGGATTTAAAACACCGGCTAACCGAACATACCAGAGGCCTGATTCTATTGACGCGTGCCGAATTTACTTGTCGCACGATTGCTGAAGCCAAGGATCTCGCCTTGTTACTTGCCAATGCCAGTCCCGATCCGGATCGTAGCCTGAATGGCTATGTCGAATTGCTCATCAATGCAATCGAACACGGCAATCTGGACATTTCCTACGCGGATAAAGGTCGACTGTTGGAAGAAAATTATTGGGAACAGGAAATTAATCTGCGCTTAAAGATGCCGCGCTATGCATCCCGTGCAGTCACAGTCAATCTGGAAAAATCTACCGACTCCTATGTTGTTACCATTCGGGATCAGGGCAAAGGTTTCAACTGGAAACCCTACCTGGAATTTTGCCCGGTACGCGCCTTTCACCTGCATGGCCGAGGCATCGCAATGTCCAAAATGCTGCATTTTGATATGTTGGAATATACCGGCAATGGCAACACCGTCATTACCACCGTCCATATACCGGCAACCCGGCCGCTCGCGACGAATAACAACGACCAGACAACCACAATTAACTAATTGATTAGAACCTTCATACAGGGATAACAATGCAACAACCGAACAACTCTGCTTGCAAACACATATTGCTGGCTGAAGACGAACCTTTTCTTCAGAAACTGGTGATGGAGTTGTTAGTCAAACAACCGGGATTGCAACTCGATGTAGCAGAAAATGGTGCTATCGCCGTGGAATTGGCCACACAAACACATTACGACTTGATCCTGATGGATATACAAATGCCACATGTCACTGGCGTTGCAGCTGCTCAGCGTATTCGTCAAATCCCGGGCTATCAGCACACGCCCATCGTGGCCATGACCGGCAATAATTCCGACGAAGATCGACAACGTTGTAAAGATGCGGGTATGCAGGACTATATCACCAAGCCATTCACGAAGGCGTTGTTGCTGTCGACACTGGTGCAATGGTTAAAATAGCCGGGTCGAATCTGCGCTGGCTATTTTTACGGTAACCACCTAATGAAGCTCTGATTAATTCATCTTGCGTCATTCCCGTACCCTATCGGGTATAAACTTCAGGCGGGAATCCAGTCTTTTTCAAGTTCCAAACCTCTGGATGCCGGCGCGCGCTTTTAACGCCAATACTGGACACCATTTCGGAACAGTTATTTAGAAATTCGCCATCGCCTCGGCCATTTTAGTATCGAAATATTTTTTCAGGATTTTTAACATCGTACCGTCCTTGCGCATATCATCGATGATGGCACGCCACCTGGCCTGTTCGGTTGCCGACAGGGATTTCTTTGACATAATCAAGCCATGCAATACCGGTGGATCACCGGTTTCGATGACATGGGTGATCTTCTGCAAGGCATGACTGTCTACCTGGGTGTAATTAAACGGTTCGATGATCATCCCCTGAATACGATTGAGCTGTATCATGCCTAACAATTGCGCGTGATTAGGGACTTCGGTGACGCGATGTTGTGCTGTAAGTCGATCGACCAGCTCATTGGCATTCTTGCTGTAACGAAAACTGCGGATGGCTCCCATCTCCAGCCTGGGATTTTTTTCGAATTCCGCCAGGCTTTTAACCTGGCTGTCATTGCGCACCAGAAAATAATATTTGTTATACAGATACCAGGCAAACCCGGCGAATTGGTCTCGCTGCGGATTGGTAATACCCGACATGCTGAAATCCAGCTGCCCGGATTCGATCCATAACCAGATCCGCGAGCGCGGCATCACGCTTATCTCGACCTTGCAACCGCTACGGCGGATCATCTCTACGGCTACATCCTTATCGATGCCTTGATCCAGATTTGTGGAATACAACATGCCATGATCATGATAAGCCAGCGTCAGAGTTCGGGAACAATCCGGCAGCGCACTGGCCAGAATATCGCTGCTGTGCAGCACTGCTAATAATACCCATGCTGTACTGATATACAGACGTAGTTTCAGATTTAATCCAGCTTGCATGTTGACTCCTTTCTCCTGTTGACAGATTACCGCGAACCCTGCGATAACCATTTAAGTAAAATTCCATATAGCACTGCCGGCGTGACCGGTTTGGTAATGAAGTCATTCATCCCGGCGGCATAACACCGGGTTTTATCCTCCACAAATGCATTGGCCGTCATGGCGAGAATCGGTACGCTGCCGCCTGATGCCAGCTTGCGAATTGCTTGTGTTGCTTCGATTCCCCCCATGCGCGGCATCTGCAAATCCATCAGGATCAGATCATAGTTGTTTTGTTCGGCTAACTTGACGGCACTGACACCATCTTCTGCCACAGTGACTTCCAGCCCGACATTGCGCAACAGATACAAGGCAATTTCACGGTTAAACAGATCATCTTCGGCCAACAGTATCCGCCGACCACGCTGTTCACGAACCAGCAGCGATTCGGCGGTATCTAACGGCACAGACGCTACGGTTGAAACTACTGGCGCAGTACCTTTTCTTAACCGCGCCGTGAACCAGAATGTACTGCCCACACCCGGTACACTCGTTACACCGGCATCGCCACCCATGATCTGCGCCAATTTGCGGGTTATCGCCAGCCCCAGCCCGGTGCCGCCGTATTTGCGTGTGGTGGAATTATCAGCCTGTTCGAAATCGGCAAATAAGCGTGACGCCACCTCTGCGGTGATGCCAATGCCGGTATCCTGCACCTCAAAACGCATCAGCACCTGCTCATCCGTTTCTTCTATAAGCCTGGTGCGCAGCGTGATGCTACCGCTGTCGGTAAACTTGATGGCATTGTTGGTGTAATTAATTAACGCCTGCTGTATCCGGGTGGCATCACCCCGCAGATGTATGCCTAACGGCTGAACTTCGGTACGTAACTGCAATTTTTTTTGCTGCGCCCGATCGTGCAGCATGGAAGCAACGTTGGAAACAATGTTATCGATATTGACTTCGGTTTCCTCAAGAAGAAATTTGCCTGCTTCGATCTTGGACAGATCGAGAATGACATTGATAATATCCAGCAGGTGCGCACTGGATATATCGATCTTGTCGAGCAAGCCCGCCTGTTCCGCGGTAATACTGGTGCGGCGAAGAATATGCGCCATCCCGGTGATAGCATTCAGTGGTGTACGTATTTCGTGCGACATATTGGCCAGAAACGCACTCTTGGCCACATTCGCGGACTCGGCAGCGACTCGTTGTCCATGGGTGCGTAGTGATTCGATGCCGAAGGCGACGTTAGTGGCCAGCTCTTCCAGCAGCGCAACCTCTTCCGCAGCAAACGCATTGCGCTCCCGCGAGTAAACGGTCAACGCACCATAAATCTGCTGATGACTGATTAACGGCAGTGCGATGCTCGACAGGTAGCCCACTTTCTCCGCGGCCTCTCGCCAGGGAGCCAGGGCCGGATTGCTGTGCGTATCCTGATTGATTTGCGTCTTGCCCGTTCGGATCGCGGTACCCGTCGGACCGCATCCGCTTGGCGCTGACTCATCCCACGATACATGGATCGCATCCAGATAACCTTGATCCTTGCCAGCCCTCGCCACCGGCCGCACCGTCTTTGCCGCGTTCTGTTCGGCAATCCCAACCCAGGTCATGATATGGCCACCAGTGTCAACAATCAGTCGGCAAATATCATCCAACAGCGTCTGCTCATCGTCGGCCTGGGTCAGTGCCAGATTACAATCGCTGAGCAAGCGCAACGCGCGCAGCAGACGTTGCTGATCCCGCTCGGCATATTTGCGCTCATTTATGTCGTGCACTATCGTCGAGTAGCCACGCAGTTGATCGTTGGCATCGGACAATGTCGTGCAGGTTTCCTCAGCCCAGAACGTTGTGCCGTCTTTACGCACGCGCCAACCTTCACTTTTAGCGCTGCCCCACTGCTGCGCCTGCTCCAGCAATTGTTTCGGCCTGCCATGAAACGTATCTTCGGGCAGAAAAAACTTTGCATGCGGCTGATTGATTATCACGGCTGCATCATAACCAAACATACGCGCAGCGCCTTGATTCCACGTTTCCACAAACCCGTGTGTGTCGAGGCGCAAAATAGCGTAGTCCTGCACGGCGTCGATCATCAAACGCGTGATCTCCTCGCTCTCCTGCTTGAGTTGATACGCCTTGGTCAAACGCAAATTCATGTGGTTATAGGCAGCAACCAGTTGATATAACTCATCCTGCCGGGTATCGAATTTGCTCTGGCGATCCAGCACCAGCACTGGACTGTGCTTGCCCGCTTCGACTAATTCGGTATGCCGGACAATTTTTTGCAAATGCCGTCCCACTAACAGATTAAATAAAAATAAAATAAAAAACGAAACCAGAAATGTTTTAATCGTTTGTGTTAACAGAATAACCACGACCTTGTCTTTCAGGCGCAGATAGGCCCCGTTCAGACTGGCTACGGCAATGAGCTTGCCCATGTAGTGTGGTGAATTGCGGTGGATAAAATACAGTGGAATTTCCAGCTGCACGATATGCTGATCGGAGCGTGTCCCGGCCGTGGCAAAAATCTGATCTGACTCTGTGCGTACTTGAAGAAATTGCATGTCGGGCTGGCGCATTATCCCATCCAGCTGGATTTGCACATCACTTTTACTGGTCACCCACAAACTACTGGCAAGACTGTTGGAATAACTCTCGCGGATCTGCTCGATCATCCGCTCGATCCCCGCCACGTCACGATTAAATTCCAGCGTCAACTGCAAGCCTGTTGAAACCAGCGTCACCACCGAACTGAACGCCAGAATCCACAGCGCCAGACGCCGGCCGATGCCTGGCCGAAGAACCATGGCCGATCGTAAATTTTCAATGAATTTGTGCAACTGAACGCTACCTTGGCAACATTGACATCAACCAACGCGCTGCGGCGCGCTTATCCAATACACTTTACTAATTACCATTCTATATATAAATACATACTACTTAAAACCCGGCTTAAAACAAGGAAACGATGACAAATTAACCTTGCTCTACTCCCGCAAATACACGTGGATCTCCCACAATTTTTGTGCTGTTCCATTCCCCTCACCTACACAAATTTATGTTAACTACAAAAACGATAGAAATTTATCCAGCATTATTTAATTTGCAAGTTTTCACGCACTGCGCAGGTCTTCTCATACATAACCAATGCCTTACTGTTTGTCGCTATGTCACTCCGCTATCGCGTTACTCATTACCGTGGGGGCTGCAGTTACCAGTTCGCACGCCATCGCAAAATTGGCTTGCGATAAATATAAAATGAAAATATCAGACTGATGCAACCTGTCACATAATTTAAAACGGTGCTGGCAGACTGACACTGGATCAGCTACCGTTGTCGCTTGATTTCTCAAGGAGATATAGATGCGCAACCTGGGATACGTTTTGTTACTCTGTACCACACTGGCGTGGGGTGACAACATGATCACCGTGCCAGCGGGAACCTTCCGCATGGGTTGTTCTTCCGGAGATAAACTCTGCGATACCGATGAAAAACCCGCCGTTACCGTCAAGGTGCCCGCATTCAGCATCGATGCGCGCGAAGTCACCGTCGCGCAATATCGTGACTGTGTGAACACAGGTAAGTGCGCGGTCCCAAAGGACCACACCCGTAATCAATATTGTAATTACGCCGCGCCATCTCGCGATAATCATCCGGTGAATTGCGTTGACTGGGTCGATGCTGAAAAATATTGTGCCACTCAGGGTAAACGCTTGCCGTGGGAAGCCGAATGGGAAAAAGCTGCGCGCGCTGGTACCACGTCGCCTTATTACACCGGTAAATCGATCAATTGCACCCAAGCCATCGCCAACGATGGCAAGACCACCGGCTCCGTCAAAGGTGAAAAAGATGGCTGCGGCGAAGATCGCACCTGGCCAGTCGCATCGCGCGCGCCGAATACCCTGGGCATTTACGATATGTACGGCAACGCCGGTGAATGGGTCGCCAATGGTTACGCCAAAGATGCACTGGCGCATTACGCCAAAGGTGAACTCGACTATCCCAAACACAGCGACGGCAAAGTCATCCGCGGTGCCTCCTGGGACGAAAAAGTCAAAAACCTGCGCGCATCATATCGCAATGTCAAACCACCAATTAGCGGCGACACGATCTATGGATCAGTTGGGTTTCGCTGCGCGAACGACGCCGAATAGTATTGCGGGTGCCTGGATGATCCCTGTCGCTCTCTGATGCATTAATGCAAGAATTGCATTGTGGTAATGCATCCGCTCCGGTTTATTGCTTCTACACGTATGACTACGCTGACCACATCCCCATCAACACAGGAGTAGTCAACATGTCTAAGATCATCGATGTTCCATCTTATAAAGAAGACCTCAAAGGACTTGTCCAGCAACTCGGACAAATGCTGCCGGCGGAGAAACTCGCCATTTTTGGCAACGATGCCAGGCAATTGGGGCAACAACATTTGTCACCGATCAAGTTGCGTGCAGGAGACATGGCGCCAGCCTTCACACTACCGAACGCATCAGGCAATATCATAAATTTGCAAGATTTACTGCGACAAGGTCCTGTCGTCTTAACGTTTTACCGTGGCGGCTGGTGTCCTTACTGTAATTTACAGTTAAAGAACTATCAGCAAATTCTGCCGCAAATCACCGAAGCGGGTGCGCAGCTCGTTGCCGTTTCACCGATGACACCGGATCACTCCTTGAATCAGAAACAAACCAATGAACTACAGTTCGAAGTTCTCAGCGACATCGGCAACAAGGTAGCCCGGCAATTCACCGCCATCATCACCAATCCTCAATCATCCATCCAGGCGATGACCGAACTGGGCTACGATTTCCATTCGTTTTATGCCGATAAGTCCGCCGAGTTGCCGGTGCCCGCCACGTTTGTCATCGCCAAAAACGGCATCATTAGCTTCGCCGCATCAGAAGGCGGTGATTATCGGCAACGGGTGGAAGCCAAAGATATTCTTGATGCACTTGATGCGTGATGTTGCGCCTTGAGTAGTACGAGATATTTTCAATGATCATTTTACAGCCCCTCGTATAGGGGGCTGTATTTTAATTATTTTATTTTTGCATAAGTGCTTTTATCGCCGCTATGCACTGCCTTTCTCCGCTTGTCATAAATGGATTGTTGTCCAATAGACTCATCCCTATACTGTACGAATGGACATGGTTACCCTGCGTTTGTTTGTCGAGGTCGCACGCCGCGGCAATTTTGCCGCCGTAGCACGGGATCGGGATATCGACCCTTCGTCAGTATCGCGTGCGATGGCCTTGCTGGAAGAAGAACTTGGCGTTCGACTGCTGCAACGCACGACGCGCAATATTACCCTCACCGAAGCAGGTGAACTGTATCTGGCACAGATGGCGCCTCTACTTGAAGAAATTGCGCGTGCAGGCGACGAAGCGCGCGGGATTAGCACTGGCCCCAGCGGTACCTTGCGTATGACAGCATCGGTTGCGTTTGGTAATACCTGTGTCGTACCCTTGCTACCGGAATTTCGCCGCTGTTATCCGGATGTCAAACTGGAATTGTTATTTACCGATACCGTGCTTGATTTGGTTTCCGAACGTATTGACCTGGCATTGCGCCTTGGCCAACCAGCCAATACCGATTACATCGTAACTAAATTGGTCAATACAAAATATCGCGTCTGCGCCAGCCCGGAGTATCTGCAAACACATCCTACACCTGTACATCCTGCTGATTTACAGCACCACGAGTGCCTGGCGTTTGCGTTACCGGACTTTCGCTCGCGCTGGCTGTTCCGTGACACCCAGGGTGCGATCGAAGCAGTGCCTATTCATAGCGACATCACCATCCTCAATGCGCTTGCGTTGCGCGCCTGCGCGATCGCCGGCATGGGGCCCGTCATGCTGTCGAATTGGTTGATCGATACTGACCTCCGCGATGGTCGACTAATCGATTTGTTTCCAACCTACGACGTTACAGCAACAGACTTTGACACCGCTGTGTGGCTGCTCTATCCCAGCCGCGCGCATTTACCGAACAAAGTGCGAGTGATGATCGATTTTCTGAAACAACACTGGGATTAATGACTGGCAATACATTACCCGCCATTAACCCCGTGCCGCTCGTAACAAGATTGCTACTCCACCACACTCAGCATGCCGTTCATGTCTTCATGGCCACTGCCACAAAACACATCACAGACAAACGCAAAGTTGCCGATCTTCTCCGGTACCACCCGTAGTTCACGCACCTGACCGGGGATCACGTCCGTGCGCAAGCCCAGTTCCGGCACATAAAAACCCATCATCACATCTTCCGAAGTGAATTGCAGAATCACCGGCGTCCCTTTTTTCAACGTGATCTGGTTGGGGATGAACACGAATTTCTTCGAATTGATCTTGATTACCTGCTCTGTCGGCGTGGCGAACACATACGCACCGATCATACCGCCACCGAGCAGCGCCACTAATCCCAACCAAAGCAGGTTACGTTGTTGTTTGACCATGGCTTAACTCGCTTTGATCGTGAGCTCTTTGATATCAAACTTGTTGGGTTTGACGTCTGCCTCGACTTCGCGAAATCCCAAACCCTTGAATGGTTGCGCGGCATCCCACGGCAGCGGTGCGCGTTTGGGTTGTGAACCGGCTACCGGTAACGGAAAGATCAGCGATTTGGCCGCATGATGGGGAATATGCCCGGTCATGTGATGATGCTCCTGATGGATATGCCCGTAGAACACCGTGACATTCTGATACGGCATTAATAAATCCATCGCCTTGGCGCCATCGCGTGTCGCCCAATCCCATTGCGGATACAGATCGAATAACGGCCGATGCGTGAATACGACGATTTTGGCGTCCTTGGCCAGAGCCTTCAGATCCCCTTCTAACCACGCCAGCTGTTCGTCACCGATACGACCGGCGGGATCGGACACATTATCCAATGTAATAAAATGAATGCCTTTGTGATCGAAGGTGTAGTGAGTATTGCCGAAAAATTCCTGATAAGCCTCGCCTTTATCCAGTGACGCATCGTGTTCACCGGGAATATACCGCACCTGTTTAACCTTGAGCTCAGCAACGATATCGCGGAATTCCGCCAGACGTTTACGCCGTTCTTTCGGATCATCGGTGGTATGGGTCAGATCGCCGGTAAAGATCACAAAGTCCGGTTGGGTGGCCAGACTGTTCACTGCCGCCACGGCTTTCTTTAGCGTCGATTTGGCTTCGGGATTCGGTGGGCCGGAAAATCCCCAATGGGTATCGGATAGCTGTACGAAATAGAAATCCTCCGCCATCGCGCCACTGGCGTGTTTACCGTCCGCACCAATAGCAAAACGACTCAACCCTGACGCGAAAACCACGCCACCTAATCCTGCTAACTTCAGAAAATCACGCCGATTTGTCATCGCTTGCTCCTTATTTTTGATAGGTAAGTTCTGTGAGGAAGGCTTTGCAGAGTTAACTTCCCTAACCGCACTACCACGGATCTGATGAATTAATTCCCCAACTCGTCTCTGAATTTATTTTTATTATCCGGGAATAAAACCTCTGGTTGGGGCGTATATGTATAATTGGGGAGAAACCGGATTTGCCGATGACTGAACACACCCGCCGCCAACGCTTTGAAACGCTGTTACTGCCGCATTTGTCGGCGGCCTATAATCTGGCGCGTTGGCTGGTACATAAGGATGCCGATGCCCAGGATATCGTGCAGGAGGCGTTTCTGCGCGCGTTTCGCTATTTCGAAAGTTTTCGTGGCGGCAACGAACGCGCCTGGTTACTCGGTATCGTACGTAATACCTGTTACGACTGGTTCAGGCAACATCGCCAGCACGAACTGCACGCCACCTATGATGAGGAATTACACGGTCATTTACACACTGATGCGCAAACCACACACAGCAACCCGGAAACTATTTTGTCGCAACACGATGCTACGCAACAACTCAATCGAGCCTTGAGTAACCTGCCGCTGGAGTTTCGTGAGGTGGTGGTGTTACGCGATCTCGAAGGCCTGGCGTACAAGGAAATCGCCGTATTGATGGACATTCCGCTCGGCACCGTCATGTCACGACTGGCGCGTGGCCGCAAACAACTGGCCGCGTACCTGCAACCTCACACCGTGGAGCTCTGTTATGAAGTGTGATAGCGCACGCGAACTTTTTACCGCCTTACTGGATCAGGAGATTGGTCTGCACGATGCCATGACGGTGGAAGCGCATTTGCGTGACTGTCTCGCCTGCCAGGTCATCTATCAGGAGCAGAAAATGCAACGCACCGCCTTGCAACAACAGCTCACCTATTTTCAGGCGCCCGCTGAACTTGCGCAACGTATTAAAGCTGCCTTGCCATCGACACCAGCCACTTCGTTAAGTGTTACACGCCGTCCGCGACGCTGGCTGAATCTCAGTGCCATTGCCGCGTCGTTCATGGCAGTTGTCATCAGCGCCGGTTTTTATTTTATGCAACCTTCGGCCACGGAACGGTTAGCGGATGAGGTGATTGCCAGCCACGTGCGCGGCCTGATCACCAATCACTTGACCGATGTCGCCTCGTCGGATCAACACACCGTCAAACCCTGGTTCAATGGCAAACTGGATTTTTCTCCGCCGGTGCGCGATCTCACCACCGAAGGCTTTCCATTAATCGGTGGACGCATGGACTACCTGGAACATCGCGCCGTCGCCACGCTGGTATATCGGCATCGCCAGCACCTCATCAGCCTGTTTATCTACCCGGCACAAACCAAGGTGATACCACGCGTCTCTTCCGGTATCACGCAAAACGGTTATCACCTGCTTAACTGGTCACAGGATGGCATGAACTATTGGCTGGTTTCGGATGTGAATCTGGTGCAATTACAAAATTTCAAAGTACTTTTGACATCAACAACACCTAACAAATAATAGTCCGTCTGTCAGATCTGGCCACATGCAATTCAGGATGGGCTTGTCTATAATGCCTGCACGCACACATCCTTGCTGGATTTATTGCTTTTATATGACCACTCCTGCCACCGGCACCCGCCTTAACAAATTCATCAGTGAAACCGGCATTTGTTCGCGGCGCGAGGCGGATCGATTGATCGAGCAGGGGCTGGTTAGCGTCAATGGCCAGCGTGCCGAAATGGGCATGAAGGTCAGCGACGCGGATCGGATAGTCGTGAATGGCAAACCGCTGCGTGCCAAACCCCGTGCGGTGTATCTGGCCTATCACAAACCACTGGGCATCACCTGTACCACCGATCAAACCATCGAAGGTAATATCGTTGACGCCATCAATTATCGCCTGCGTATTTTTCCGATTGGACGACTCGATAAATTTTCCGAAGGATTGATTTTTCTCACCAACGATGGCGACATCGTCAATAAAATTCTGCGCGTGGGTAACGCCCATGAAAAAGAATACGTGGTGAATGTCGACAAACCCATTACCAAGGAATTTATTCGTGCGATGGGATCGGGTGTGCCGATCCTCGATACCGTGACGCGGCCGTGCAAAGTACGACAAATCTCCAATGCCAGTTTCAATATTATTTTAACCCAGGGTCTGAACCGGCAAATCCGCCGCATGACCGAACACCTTGGTTATTACGTCACGCGATTGGTGCGCGTACGGATCATGAACGTGTCACTGGGCAATCTCAAATCCGGTGACTGGCGCGAATTGAACAACCAGGAAATGGCGCAGATCGAGGCGATGCTGGTCAATTCAAGCAAGACCGCCGAAGCCTCGGCGGATGAAGAATAATTAATTACGCCAGACCGGCGTAAACATTCTGCACATCATCATCATCGTCGATCGCTTCGAGAAAGGCTTCGACTTCGGCACGTTCAGCGTCACCCAGACTCAGCGGATTTTTGGCACGCCAGACCAGCTGCGAGGATTGCACGGCAAAGCCAAAGTTGGGCAACGCGCGGGAGACCGCATCCAGGTCGGTGGGTTCGGTCAGAAACAAGCTCACGTTATTTTCACCGGCTTCCAAATCACGCGCACCGGCTTCGATCGCCGCTGATTCCGGATCGGCATTGGCCGCATTTGGTGTGGCTTCGATCACGCCCAGGTAATCAAAATCCCACGACACCGAACCCGAGGCGCCCAGTTGGCCTTTGCGGAATAAGCCGCGGATACTCGAAATAGTGCGATTGGTGTTATCGGTCAGGCATTCGACGATCACCGGCACGCGGTGCGGCGCAAAACCTTCGTAAGTGAGCTTTTCGTAATGCACGCCTTCGTTATCCAGACCGGCGCCCTTCTTGATGGCGCGCTCGACAGTATCGCGCGGCATCGAATGTTTTTTGGCTTGTTCAATCGCGGTACGCAAGCGGGGATTCATGTCCGGTTCGATACCGGCCCGGGCCGCCACCATGATTTCACGGGCCAGCTTGGTAAAGATTTTACCCTTGACGCTCGCCGCCGCTTCCCGACCCTTGGCTTTCCACTGTGCACCCATCGACGAACCTCATCACACGTTTGTTACTGTTCAAGCGGTGAATCATAAACAAATTACCCTCACCGGAACAACAGCGCGGACCGCTGCCTACTCTATTTATATAGAGCCTGCAGTTCCTTGACGGCCTGGATAATGTCGGCGCTGTGTTGGGCCGTATCGACCGTACGCCAGAGGCGGGCGATCTTGCCCTGCGGATTGATGATAAAAGAGTGGCGTTTGGCGAATTTAATGGGACCCAATGAAAACAAGGCCTGATAACTCGCACAGACGGCACCGTCGGTATCGGCCAGTAACGGAAACGGCAGACCGTGTTTTTTACTGAATTCCGCGTGGCTGGCTGCGGAATCCAGACTCACGCCCAATACCTGCACACCAAGCTTTTGTAACTGCTGGATGTCATCACGAAAATGACAGGCCTCCTCGGTACAACCGGGCGTGTCATCCTTGGGATAAAAGTACAACACGATCCATTTGCCGGTGTACTGCGACACGCGTTGGGTCTTGCCATGTTGATCGACC
The DNA here is from genome assembly GCA_024641475.1 of Gammaproteobacteria bacterium. GTDB lineage: Bacteria > Pseudomonadota > Gammaproteobacteria > UBA6429 > Thiohalophilaceae > JACQBC01. The sequence goes on along the minus strand of JAHECZ010000028.1, from coordinate 9,013 downwards.
AACGCAAAATCCGGTGCGGTTTGTCCGACCGTTAAATCTGCAGCGTGGCTGTTGGCGGAGAATAACCAGGCGAACATAAGGATATACCACCACTTGTTTTGAGTCAGGCTCATGCGATCAGCGTAGCACAGAACGGCATAATGAACCGACAGCGCATGTAGCCTGCGTTGTTAACATTTATTTTGTCGCGACTGGACGTTTCTCGAGAATCACCAACGCTATACCACCCAAAATCGCGATAGAAGCTAACACCAATCGGGATGTAATGGCTTCACCAAGAAACAAAACACCGCCCAATGCAGCGATCACCGGCACACTGAGTTGTACCGTTGCCGCAGTGGTGGCTTTTAATCCGGGCAATGCCGTATACCAGATGGCATAACCGATACCGGAGGTCACGGCGCCGGACGCTATGGCGTAACCCACACCGGCGGTATCGATCGATTGGCGTGAGAACGTGATGACACTCAGTATCACTGCAAATGGTACTGCGCGCAGAAAGTTACCGGCGGTGACTTGAGTGGGATCACCCGCGCCTTTACCGCGTAACGAATACACACCCCAGGCAAGGCCCGCCATCAACATCAATACTGATCCAAACAATGGCGGTGCTGATAATCCGGGCAACAACAATCCAATCAAGCCACCAAATGCCAACACCAGTCCAAGCAGTTGCATCAAGCGTAATCGCTCACCACTGAAGATTCCCTTGCTGATCATGGTTACTTGCACCGCGCCAAACAGTAGTAATGCCCCCGTGGCCGCGGACAGACTCACATACGCAAACGAAAATCCTGCTGCATACACAAACAATGCCAACGCCGAGTACCAGTTACCCCTGCCATTTAACGCGCCATGGCGCAGGCGCACGATCAGCCAGAGCATTAAAGCGCCAGAGAGCAAGCGGATACTGGTAAAACTTGCCGCATCGACCTGGGTTTGTTTGAGTGCAGCACGACACAACAACGAATTGCCGGCAAAGGCAATCATGGCAAGAATAGTTAATAAAGTGATGCGAGCATACGACATGGTACGTATCATTCAATAAATTCTGCAATCACACTGTACTTCAGTTTGAGCGCATGAATCAGGCGATCATAGCGCCGCATTTGGATGATGGCGCGAACAATCAAATAGCCGCCAAACATCACCAACACCAGGTTTAAAAAACCCAGCGGAACCAGGAAATGTAATACATTCAAAATGTCGTAATATTTTGACGTAGCAATCAGCACACTCAATACCGATAGCGGCAGTGCCAGCACCGCAATACCGGTACGCATCACTGCCAGCGACGTGCGCTTTTCGGCTAACAGCAGTTGCACCTCGTTGATGGCAATGGAATCCGTTTCACTTGTCGTATTGCTCATGTCCTGCATCCAATCAAAGTAGATCGTGACACATCATTATTCGCTGCTATAACTCGCACGCACCGACTCACGCAGCAATACGATAAAGGTAAACACCCCGAGGATTGTCCCCAGCGGCATGTGCAGGCAATTGAAACCGGCGACGACCAGAGAGAAGGTACGGTGCTTTCTGGCCCGCAGGAAAAATCCCGACACAACATTCGCGATACCGGAACCCAGGAACCAGACAGTAAACACGCCGTACACCCACTTGAAGATAGTAAAGAACTCCTGCGGCGGCGGGCCCTGCTTTGAATCCGCCCACAGCTTGGGGTTGTCAAACAAGGTATGGAACAGCGCGAAATGCCCGGCGATAAATAACAACCCGAGTAATGCGAACCCGGCTGAGACGAAATGAAAGATCGCCAGCAGGCGCAGGTGTTCGGCATCAATCGTTGTCTGATCTCTCACGGGTTTGACGAACTCCGGCATACTCCCTCCCTGCTGCATCGAATCGACGTTGCTACTATAGCGCACTTTCTGACGGTGAGAATCTGGCATTGCGCCAACCTGGCGTGAGTCTGTTGCACAACGTCAAAATTAGATCATTGAATTCTGTTCGTCGCCCCCCATTTAATTATTTTTAAGTATTCGCGCAACTTGCCGATACATATTGGAACCTCACGAGCGAGGAAACGAACCATACTGCTACAGCTCTTCAAGACCCTGATAGAGAGCACCACCGACCTGGTGATGCTAACGGACGCCCGCCTCCACGAACCAGGCGGCCCCTTCATCGAATATGTTAACTCCGCTTTTGAACTGCACATGGGCTACCTGGCCACCGAGCTGATAGGTCAGTCGCCGCTGCTCTTCAATGGTGTTGAGACTGACATCTCCGTCTATAAAAAGATCCGCGCCAATCTGAAAAAAGGCAAAGCCATTCGGACCGAGATCCTGCACTACACCAAGGACAACCAGACCCGCTGGCTGGATATGTCCGTCACTCCTTTGCGTACCGACTCCGGCGAGATTAGCCACTTTGCGTTTGTCGCCCGCGACATCACCCGTCACAAGAATATTGAGCGGCAACTAACGACGCTGGCGCTGTTCGATTCACTAACCGGTGCCTTAAATCGCCCTGCCTTCCACCAACAGGCCGAAAAGGAATATGCGCGCAGCAAACGCTACAGCCGGCCGTTATCCGTCATCATGCTGGATATCGATCACTTCAAGCAGGTGAATGATCGCTATGGCCATCCCGCCGGGGATCAGGTGTTGCAGATTTTTGCCGAGGCCTGTCAGGAAGTTATCCGCAGCACGGATCTGATGGGACGCATCGGTGGCGAGGAATTTGCGATTTTATTGCCGGATACCCCAAGCAAATCCGCGCTGTATCTGGCCGAACGGTTACGACTGCGCATTAATAAATATCCCTATCTTGCCGGTGACATGTTGATCGAAGTCACTGCCAGTCTGGGGGTTGCCGAACTGCAATCCAGCGATGCTGATTTCAAGGCGCTATTGCAACGTGCGGATGAAGCGTTGTATGCCGCCAAACATGGTGGGCGCAATCGGGTGAAACTGGCGGCGTAAATTACTATTTCGGATGTGTTTTGAAAAAATCCCAAATCAGCTCGGTTGCATTCACTGATGCATCAGGTTTATCACCACGCCGACTGCCCTGCTCGCCGCCCGGCCAGGCATGACCATTGTGCTTGAAGAGATATAACTCGACAGCCTGACCCGACGGACAATGATACGCTGTCAAAGTATAGGACTTCTGATCTTTCTGATCGGGTTGCTTACAGTTATTGACCTTTGCCCAATATGCCGCTTGTTCGATTGCCGGTTTTGCGGGTGTACCATCCCATTCCTCTTTGAAACGACCACCGGGTTGCCCACCCTGATTAGGAACGGATTTATCCAGCAAGCCGTTTAACATGATCACCGAAACCGGTTGCGACGGTTTGGCTTCATCGCCAAAGACGGTGGCGACAACCGGTGCGATCGCCGCGAAGCGGTTGGCGAGCTCGATGCCAAGCCGGTGCGTCATCATCCCGCCATTGGACATGCCGGTCGCATAGATCCGCCTGGGATCGATCGGATACTCCTGCATCAGTTTGTCGATGAGTGCATTGATGAACCCCACATCATCGATTTTGTGCTTCATGGCATATGCGCAGCAATGGCCGGCATTCCAGCTCAGTAATTTGTTGTTGAACCGACCGGAGCCATTGGGATAGACAACGATAAAACCTTGTTCATCCGCCTTGGCGCTAAAACCCGTCATCCGTTGGGCGTTGTCGCCATTCCCGCCACCGCCATGTAATACCATCACCAACGGTAACATTTGATTATTCTTCGCTAGATTACCCGGCACATGGATGAGATAGCTGCGTTCACTCCCGTTATATTTCAACAATTGACGTTGTTCATCAGCAGCATTGCTGATGACACAGCCCGTTGCCAACAACCCAGTCAGAGCGACAGCCAAAACTCGTTTATTGAAATATGACATTAACGCTACACCTCGTTAGGTTCCCGGGGAGATGCAAAGATGAAGGCTTTTTGCCTGTAAAAGGATAGCTGCCGATTATTTTTTTAGCAATGACCCGGCCGATACCGAGCGCGCGATTATCTCTTGTTCGTCCGTGATTCATATTTGTGAATATAGTCATGCGCTATCGAGCGGATACCCACCAGCATATTCGCTGCGATGATTTGCGCATCCTGCTGCATTATGTGTAATTCGGGTTGTTCGATAAACTTGCTGTTTGGCTCGATGCTAAAACCGGTTTCCAGATTATTATCGGTGTACGCCAGACAGACATGCCAAGGGTAACGAATGATTTTATCAATACTGAGTTTATGAATATATTCTGCGATGAGTTTGGGATAGATATTGGAGCGCGAATAAAACCAGACCTGTGGCACCCGATGAATGTCACCGTTTGGCAACAGATGCCCTTCACACGACCAATACGGTGGTAACACCCGTAAACTGTTCAGGCCAAACACCAGGCCAACAATTTTACCCTCAATCGGAAATCGGGCGGGTTCGACAGACATGGCGAGAGGCGCATGTGCGCAGGCCGGATCACACAGACAGGTGCAGGATGTTGACTGACTGCACGGACAGGATTTAATACAACCCCGGCACGGCCGTTCATCTTTATATGAAGGCTGCTGCAAAAGATACTTCAGTTCGCTGATTCTGGCTTGCTCATTGTCCGCCGAGGGGTGTAACGCTTCCAGTTTCATTATTTCGTCCAGGCCAGATTTACCAAGTAATATAGTCAGTTATAGCTTATCCCTGGTGAACTACAAGGTAATTTGGCGGGAAATCAGTGATCCAGGACGAGGGGCCGTTACCTTACGTAAAGGCCCCTCCTATTCCAGCATGGGTCGCGACGAGCTTATTCAGCCTTCAACGTTTTACTAAACACGCTAGCACCATTGATATCCTTGAGATCGACGGTCATGGCTTTGGTTCTTTTATCGATATTCACTTCCCCGAAAAACTGCAAACCAGCATACGGTGACAGATTGGCTTGCCCGGCCGGGGGTGCTTTGCTGAAAACCACTTGTGGTCCGAACGTGCCATCGATACTGTTGGGTCCAAATGATCCGGCGTTGAGCGGTCCGGAAACAAATTCCCAGAATGGCGCAAAATCCTTCGTCGCAGCATATTTCGGATCATAAAAATGTGCCGCTGCATAATGCACATCCGCGGTTAACCACACCACGTTGTTAATGTCAGCATGCTTGATATAACTCAGCAGACTTGCCATTTCCAGTTCACGACCTGCGGCAGGACCATCATTGCCATTGGCCACCGCTTCCCAACGCGCAATACCTTGCGCATCCACACCATCACCGACGTTTAAACCAATTGGCATGTCGGCGGCGATGACTTTCCACACGGCCTCGGATTTTTTCAACTCGCTTTCCAGCCAGGCCACTTGCGTTGCGCCCAGAAAGGCAGTTTCTGCACCGGGTGTGGTTTGCAGGTTAGCGGTATTGGGACCGCGATAGCTGCGCATGTCCAGCACGAACACATCCAGTAATTTGCCATAGGCAATCTTGCGATAGACACGATTGCTTTCCTCGGCATCATGTGGACGCGACGGTGCGAATTCATGATAGGCCGTGGCAGCATGTGCCACCAACAATGGAATATCCTTGATGGTGTAGCGACTGTCGTTCGTCAGATCCTTGGAATCCGACCAGTTATTCACGACTTCGTGATCATCCCATTGTGAAATGGAGGGCACTTCGGCATTGAATCGACGCAGATTGCTATCGAGCAAATTGTATTTGTAACGACCACGGAAGTCCTCGAGTGTCTCAGCAACCTTGCTCACTGCCGGTGTTACGCGGTTGGTCCAGACTTGGCCATTCTCGGCCATTTGTTCCGGTTTGATGATTCCGTCGGCATAGATACTATCACCACTCTGAATAAAAAATTGTGGTTGCACTTGCCGCATCGCTTCGTAAATTTTCATACCACCGAAGCTTTCGTTAATTCCCCAACCTTGCCCGGCAGTATCCCCGCCCCAGACAAAGCGAATGTTTTCATGTTTACCGATGGTATGAAAATGTCCCGTGACCGGTTCACTCATCTCGCGGGAATTGGATAAATCTTCAAACCAGACCTTGACGTAGACATCGCTGCCATCGGGTAGATTCACCAGATCCTGGCGCGCCGTGAAGTCGGTTGTCTCCAGCGCATAGGGTCCACGTACTTTCATTGAATTGGAAAACTCCGGATTATAGGCGTATTCGACCCACATCCGTGCGGCATGATCAGCACGACTCCAGATCGTCGCTCTACCGGATGTGACATCCCCGATTTGAATACCCTGCTCCATCACTGGTTGGGCGGCAAATGTACAAGTTACAGCAGACATGCACAGTGCCGCAGCACATGCAGTCGCCATACTGCTCAATTGCAAAACTTTAACTGATTTCTTACCAAATAAAGACATAAGCATGCTCCTTGTAAATGAGCATCTGACTATAGGGGTGAGGAATGACAGTGGAATGAAGGACCGATGACAACAAAAATATTGGTTTACACAAGGCAATTCAGTCCATATTCAGATTCAGCCTTTACTATCGCATCATCATCGATAATTAATGTACGGATACGTAAATGCAACGGACTCTATATATAATACTGATTGGCATCACCAGCCTGCTGCTCACCGCATGCGGCGGTGGCACAGCGCCACAAAGTGTTACCACCACGTCGATACTCAGCGACCATTCCCTCAATGGCGAGATTTCGCTAACGTCGTCAAACACAGCTAGCGTATTACAGGGAAGGACGCAGAGTCTTTTTGCCGGTGTGGATCAGAACACGTTAACGGAGTACCGCGCTTTTCTGGATTTTCCACTGGGCGGAGCAGTCGGTGTACCCTACGGCGCCGTGATTGATTCCGCTTACCTGGATATTTATGTTAATAGCGTTCTGCCCAGTCCAGGAACCGTACCGCTGCTCATCGATCTCATCTCGTATCCATTACCGACATTAGTCACGTCTGATTATGACCGTAACGTCCAACCACCCTTGGCAAGCACACGCCCACAAATACCGATTACCTCAGCGGATGTAGGTCACAACGTCAGTATCGATATCACCTCATTAATGATCGAAGCACAGGCAAGAGGCCTGTCCGACCTGCAGTTGCGCATCCTGCAGGATTTTGTGCCGTATTATGGCTTGTTTGAAATTGACGATACGACGGGAATCGATCGATCCAAATTTGCACCGGTGCTGACGGTTAGCTATCACTAAATAACTAATCCGAAATGGTGTCCAGTATTGGCGCTAGAAGCGCGCCGGCATGACGTGGAATTTATTATTTCGCGTACAGTTTGTAGTAAGTGGACACCATTTGAGAACAGTTATTTAGTTTAGGACTGCGGTTTTACCGCGACCGTTTCGATCAGACTTTAGCGTACATCATCAATCCAATGAAATCAAATAATCCATGCGCCACTACCAATGGCCAGCACCGGCCTTTTTTTGCATACCAATAGGCAAAGATGATCCCCAGCGGCAGAATCCCGATAATGCCAACGACACCCTGATACAGGTGATAAGTCAGCCGTATTCCAACGCTGACGTTTATCGCAAATGACATACTGCGGACTTTTTTTAATGCAGTAATGACATAGCCGCAGACAAACACTTCTTCAAAAATTGGATTAAGAATGGATACAACTATAACTGTGCTGGCACTCAAATTCGGCATAACGATCTTGTTGGCCTGCCCTCCCATCTCAATGATGTAGTGACCGGCAATAACCCATATTAGCGCGTGAACAATAAATGTCCCGGCAAAGATACCCACGCCAATACCACTATCTTTAATCGAGGGGACAAAGCCCACTTGTTGAAAAGTCCAGTCACGCCAGGACAGGAATCTCCAGAGAACTAACATGGCAATGGGTTCATAGATAATCAGCGAGATAAGGTGCGACTCAGATATGGGTGCTCCTGATCGTGGGCTTATAAACATCAGCACACTCGAAAACATAAATGACCCGAAGGCAATGAGTATCACGATAGTGAACTCAACCCTGGGAGAAATCGCGCGAATCAATCGCTCCATGTTACCCCCACCCAATGAAGAAATATTTAACAACCATGTTATAAATTTACTAATTAATGTACCGATACTGACCTAACATTCATATCGTTACCCTATACGCCGGATTTACATAGCCTTTGCAGTAAGACTACCTAAATACACTATAGAAATTACGGAATCAGCTCTCAAATTGCCAACTCTATCACACCCGGGTAGTAACATCCCTACTTTATAGATTGACTATACTCATGTCTAATAGACTCGATAGGCATGCATCAGTTTCGAAGCATGCACTGACGCGGCGAGGTAACCATGAATTCAAAACAACATGATCAAGTTATTAAAAACATCGCCAACCTGCTGTTCCCATTGATGCATATGGGAAATTACTGGCACACCGAAGCGGCGGAACTGTTCAGTGCGGCAGGGCATTTATTATTAGCGGACGGCTCGCATGCCCTGGTAGACGATATGCTGACACTGTTCGCGCGCCGCGACTGTATCGAAGAAATCAACCGCATCATTGCCCGGGTCGAAGCACACACGGACGAACAGTGGCTGGAATTTTTCCCGCTGTTTACCGATCAACACAACCATAAACAATTGTCCGTGGTGAAAGGTTTGGTCTGTGAAAAATTAAATGCACTAACGTCGCAACAAACCGAATGTAACGCGGTGGTGCGACATTTATTCACCTCATTAAATACCGAACAGGCTCATGCAGTGGCGTAACGCGTCACCATAAATTCTTGCTTAGAGTCTCTCCAGCACCCAGAAAACCCCGCTAATGCCCAGCGAGGCAGCGATATAACCGTACTCGATTTTTCGCTTGCGGGTGTCATCTTCCTTGACGTCAAACATATCCAGCACCGCATGACGCAACAGGAATGAGTAAAACACGAAATATAAAAACGGGATCACGTGGACATACAAGGGATAATTGTCGATGTCCTTGCCAAATACCGATAATAACCAGCCAACCTGACAATAAATGCCAAACAGCCCCAGTACGGCATTGATGAACATCCACTTCACTTCATCGAGTCCAAAGATCGTCAGATA
>JAHECZ010000083.1 GCA_024641475.1 Gammaproteobacteria bacterium | reverse complement strand
GTGAGGTAGCGTTGGGCTATATCCCGCTGGGCATTGATCAAGGCCAGTCCGTTACTGCCCAGTTGTGTGGCGAAATCCGCATCGGCACACAAGCGTGCGATGCTGCTGCCAAGTTCGCTTAACGAGTGTACTTGCAGACCGGCCTGCTGTTGCAAAAATAATCGCGCCTCATCCAGAAAATTCTCCATATGCGGGCCAAAAATAACCGCTTTGCCGGTATTGGCAGCTTCCAGAATATTCTGGCCACCAAACGGTAGAAATGACCCACCCATAATGACAAAGTCTGCACCTGCCATAAAGTTCTGTAATTCACCAAATGTATCGGCCAGATACACGCGGGTGGCTGCCGTGATGGGTTGCTTTGTGCTGCGCACGGCAATTTCAACCTGTTGTTGACGCAGTTGCTTGATAATCGTGGCAGCTCGTTTGGGATGACGTGGCACGATGACCAGCAGCTTTGTTGCGGGAGTATTTTGCAGGAATTGTTCGAGAAGCAGTGTTTCTTCCCCATCACGTGTGGAGGCGGCCAATATATATGATCTTCCCAGCTTGGCCGGTGCAATGCCGGTTGAGTCGGCTATCGCGAATTTGATATTGCCCAGCACAGTAATGCGTTCTTCCTTCGCGCAGACCAGCATAAAACGCTGTTTATCGAGTTGTGAGCGAGCCAGGATGGCAAGGGTATGATTGATGCAGTGGCAATATAAGATACGCAACCACCGTGAGGCGCGCTCAACGCGCTGCGAAAGTCGCGCATTGATCAACACGAGCGGTATGCCGCGGTAGCCGCAGTGCAAATACAGATTCGGCCATAATTCGGTTTCGGTGATCAATCCGTATGTCGGCTGGACTAACTCGATAAATTTTCTTACCGCAAAGTGCCAATCAATCGGCAGGTAATGAATCGCAATGTCCACGGGTAATTGATTTTTCGCCGTGCGCCAGCCACTCGGCGTGTTGCAGGTCAATAGCAGGGCGTATTGAGGAAATTGTTGCTTGAGCAATTTAAGCAGAGGAATGATCGCATTGACTTCTCCGACAGAAGCCGCATGCAACCAGATACAGCGTGATAATCCGGGATAGTGGCCAAAGCCCAGACGCTCACGCAGATATTTCGAGTCGCGATATTTGTAGGCTTGCCAAATTGTATAGAGCAGAATCGGTAGCGCCAGTGCTGCTAAAGCGAGACTATAACGCTGCAAGGTCGAATCCCGTCGCGGCTCATACACCATCGGTTCACCGGGCGGACGGGTTTTGAAACGGCGGTGTCCCCACAAGTATTGATCGGGCGTGCGGCGTACTTGCTGCTCGATAATTTTATTGACGATCGTCGCGTCGGTGACATCGTCGCCGCTGGGGAAATTTTCCAGTGGTGCATCGATGCGCACCTTGTAGCCTTGGCGATCCGGCAAACGTTCACAATACCAGGGTAATACCACGGCGCCCGATGCTTTGGCGAGTCGTGAAGTAAACGTTAATGTTGCCGTACTGACACCCATGAACGGTGCGAACACCGATCGTTCCAGACCAAAATCCTGATCCGGCGCATACCAGATCAGCATGTTTTGTTTAAGTGCGCGAATGACCTCGCGCATGTTGTTGCTGTTAATAATGCCGCCGTTACGGCGAATCCGCATCCGGATCATGATCCAGTTAAACAATGGATCGCGGGCGCTTTTATACGTTGGGCGCAGATTATCGAATTGCTGCGCCATGATGCGTCCGCCGACTTCCAGCGTCGCATAGTGACCGCCTAACAAGATGACCCCCTTGCCTTGCTGCAACGCCGCTGTCACATGTTCGAAACCGTCGGTGTGCATCAATGCAAGAAATTGACGATCGGAGCCCCACCAGGTCAGCGCCGATTCAAACACCGCCATGCCGACGCTATAGAATGATCGCAACACCCGGCGGCGTAATTCGTGTGGTGGCAAATCAGGAAAGCACAAGCGCAGATTGGTACGCGTGATGCGGCGACGTTCAGGACCGAACGCCCAGATTAAAATACCCAGGCCTTTGCCCAGTACTAATATCAGTCTGTACGGTAGCAGGCTGGTCAGCCACAGGATGGCCAGGCCGATCCAGGTCAGCCAGAAGCGAGGATTATAAATAAATCGCCATTCAAACGGATGTTGCGCGTCACTCATGCCACGGTTGCCATTATTCACACGACTGTGGCGTGTAGTTTAGCGGATTAACTTGCTCAATGCTTTGAATTGCGGGTGGCTGGCGTCACGCAGCCACTCGAAGAAGACAGATTCAGTATTGGTGACGATCACCCCGGCTTGCTGCAGGCGTTCCAGCGCGGTGCGGTAATTCAATTTGCGGCGCGAGCACACCGCATCGGCCACCACGAACACCTGCCGTCCCATTGCATGAAGTTCCAGTGCGGTTTGTAACACGCATACATGCGACTCCATGCCAGTGATAATAAATTGCTGGCGCGCCGGATTTTCGATAAACGGTTGCACACCTTGCACGCCGCAACCGGAAAAACAGGTTTTATCAAACAACGGTGGCGCCTGCGCGGGCAAGTGGGCTTTTAGTTCCGGCACCGTTGCCCCCAGACCCTGTGGATATTGCTCGGTCAGTAACAACGGAATCGACAATGCTTTGGCGGTTTCGATCAGGATCCTGGTATTGCGAATCACCTGCTCGACGACGACGGCAGGCATCGCGCCCACCAGTTTTTCCTGAATGTCGATGATCAGCAGACTGCTATTGCTGCGATCACACAACATGGCGATGCCTCATGCACGCAGTCATCGGTGAATTATTGCAACCATTGATTGATATGCTTGATGTCGTCATCCAGCAAGGTTCCGGCGGATTGTTTGAGTTTGAGGGTTTCCATCAAATAGTCATAACGTGATTTGGCGTAGTCACGCTCGGCGCGAAACAGATCCTGCTGCGAGTTCAGCACATCTACCATCGTTCGTGTGCCGACCTCAAATCCGGTGCGGGTTGCTTCCAGCGAGGTTTGTGTCGATTTGAGTGCTTGCTGCAGCGCGGTGACCTGGCTGATACCGGCAATCACACTGAGGTAGGCACTGCGTGCCTGACGCTCGGTGATACGGTGTTGTTGTTCGTAGAGTTCCTTGCTTTGTGCATGACGTTCGGCTGCCTCGCGGCTTTGTGACGCAATCATGCCGCCGGAAAACAACGGCAGATTTAATTGCAGCGACAGCACGGTATCTTTTTCATTCAGCGCAAAGCTGCCAGTGGTATCCACTTTTTTACGTTGCGCATTGAAATCCAGTGTCGGGTAATGACCGGCACGGGCGCGATTCATTTCTTCGCGGGCGATATCCATGCTCTTTTCACTGGCGAGCAAGGCCAGGTTTTGTTTGAGCGCAGTGCTCACCCAGTTATCAATGTTATCCGGCTCAGGCCGGATCAACGATACCGTCTCTTTGAGAATGGCCAGTTTGTTAAATGGATTACCGGTGAGTTCACGCAGCGTTTCATGACTGATGGCCAGCGCATTTTGCGCAATGATCTCTTTTGCCACAGCCTGATCGTAACGCGCCTGGGCTTCGTGCACATCGGTGATCGCGCTCAAGCCGACGCGGAAACGTTGTTGCGTTTGTTGCAATTGCTGTTCGATGGCTTCTTTCTCACCGCGTGCAAACAGCAGGCTGTCATTGGCGCTGAGCACGTCGAAATAGGTTTGTGCCACGCGCAGGATTAAATCTTCCTTGGCATTACCCAAACCGGATTCGGCACGCGCCACTTTGGCATTGGCCTGACGTACGCCTACCCAACGGTCGTAACGAAAGATCGCCTGATTGAGTGATAACACATAACTGTTGGTATCAGTATCATACGTGCCGACACCGGGTATGGTGGTGGAATTGGTGACATCGAGTTTGTCTTTACTGCGAGTCGCGGAGGCGTTGACTTGCGGTAGCAGCGGCGCCCAGGCTTGTGAGCTGGCTTCGGTTTGCGCGCGGTAATCCGCTTCTGCGGCGCGGAAAGTCGGATCATTCTTTTTCGCTTGTTGGTAAACCTGCCAGAGATCTTCAGCCATTGCAGATTGGTGATAACCGAGAATGCCGGTCAGGCATAACATGATGAGACGTTTTTGCATAATTCAGTAGCGTTTCATGGTCGGGTCAATATCATTCGCCCAACGTTCCACGCCTCCCTCCAGATTGATGACGTTGTGAAATCCGATTTGCTCCAGATAGTATGCTACGTGACGACTGCGAATGCCATGGTGACAAATCACGACGATTTCCTGATTTTTATCCAATTCTTCGGCGGCCTGCTGAATCTCGCGCATCGGTACCAGTACGGAGTCGGCAAGATGACAGGTATCAAATTCCCAGGGTTCCCGCACATCCAATAGATAGGGCGCAGGCTGACCGTTATTCAAGTGTGCCTGTAATTCTTTGGGGGTGAAGTGACGCATAGATGCCTGTAATTTCGTAGGTCTTTGCCAATCGTGCCGCAGTGGCAAGTTTAACGCGAGTTACGCCTGGGAAGTAAGTACGAGCAGACGAAACGGGCCATGGCTTGACGCCATGACGCCGATTCGACAAGAAATTGCTTAACCGTCGTTTAATTCGCCACTTGCTGTTGCCGACTCGAATCAGTTGCCTGCAAGGCCTGACTCACCGCCGTCAACACGGCCTGAACCGTCGCGGTGGTGGTATCGGCGGCACAAGCCACACCGATGGCGCTATCGTCGCCAATCCCAATCCGTACACAGGCCATTGCCTCGGCATCGGTGCCACCACGCATCGCCATCTCATCGAAGTGTTCGATCGAGATAGCGATGCCATGTTGCTTGTGGATCGCATTCACCAGCGCTTCGATCACACCGTGACCTTCACCGTGCAGACGCACGCGTGTTGCACCGCTACCGGTTTCGATCGTCGCCTTGACCAGTATGCCGTCGCGATGCACATCGTAGCCTTGCATGACCCAGGCCGGTTGCGGTGCGCTAAACGCCTGTTGAAACAATTGCCAGATTTCAGCGGAGCTGACCTCCGTACCACTGATTTCTGCCTGAGCTTGCACCACTTTACTAAATGCCAATTGCATCCAGCGCGGCAGGCTCACGCCGTAATCGCGTTCGAGAATATGCGTGACGCCGCCTTTACCCGATTGACTATTAATGCGCACGACTTCGTCATAGCGCCGACCCAGATCACGTGGATCGATCGGCAGATACGGTACCTGCCAGCCCTCGGCTTCGCGATACTGCGCCATGCCTTTGCGGATCGCATCCTGATGACTGCCGGAAAACGCGGTGAACACCAGCTCACCGGCATAGGGGTGACGTGGATGCACGTCGATGTGGGTGCAGGCTTCGACAGTGTGAATGATGTGCTGCATGTGCGAGAAATCCAGTTGCGGATCGATGCCTTGCGAATACAGGTTCAATGCCATCGTCACGATATCCATGTTACCGGTGCGCTCGCCATTGCCCATTAACGTGCCTTCGACACGATCCGCACCCGCCATCACGGCAAGCTCCGACGCAGCGACCGCGCAACCGCGATCGTTGTGCGCGTGCACGCTGACGGAAATATGCTGGCGTTGTTGCACCTGCGAACAAAACCATTCGACCTGATCGGCGAATACATTCGGGGTGCTCATCTCCACGGTGGACGGTAAGTTAATGATCACCTTCTGACCGTGTTGCGGTTGCCACACGTCGATCACCGCGTCGCAGACTTCCACCGCGTAATCCAGTTCGGTGCCGCTGAAACTCTCCGGCGAATACTGAAATGTCCATTGGGTCTGTGGATAGGCCCGCGCACCTTCTTGTACCCAACGCGCGCCGTTGACGGCGATGGCCTTGACGCCATCACGATCCAGATTAAATACCTGTTCACGTTGCACGCGATTGGTGGAGTTGTACACGTGCACGATGGCGCGTGGCACACCGCGCAAGGCTTCATAGGTACGTGCAATTAATTCGGGCCGTGCCTGCGTCAACACCTGAATCGTCACATCAGCGGGAATGCGCTGCTGTTCGATAATCGCGCGCACAAAATCAAAATCCGGTTGCGAGGCGGCGGGAAAACCCACTTCGATTTCCTTGAAACCGATCTGCAGCAGCAACTCAAACATCTGTAATTTTTGGCTCACATCCATCGGCTGGATCAGCGCCTGATTGCCATCGCGCAGATCCACGCTACACCAGGTGGGCGCGAAGGTGATCACCCGGTTCGGCCATTGCCGTTGAGGCAGGGCGATCGGGGCAAACGGGCGGTATTTGCGGTGGTGGTAGGTCGACATGTCGGGCTCCTGAGCGATTTCAATACGATGAGCAAAGTCTATGTCAGACCACCGGGCATTTTCTTGCGGAAAAGGCTCAAATTAACCATTAATTAGCAGAATATGCTAAATTATTTATAATATTAGACAATTGCTGGCGTACACGGGGAAAACCATGGCGGAAACAACCAAGTTAGACAAGTTTGACCGGCAGATCCTGCAAGAACTGCAACGTAACGGTGGCCTGAGCAATCACGAGCTGGCGGATCGCATCGGTCTGTCACCATCGCCCTGTTTGCGGCGGGTCAAGCAACTCGAAGAGGCAGGCATTATCGAACGGCGCGTGACGATTTTAAATCGCCGCAAGTTGGCGCTGAACCTGACGGCCATCATCCAGATCAGCATGGACCGGCATACCCCCGAGCGTTTCGAAGGCTTCGAGGCCAAAGTAACCACTTACCCCGAGGTGCAGGAATGTTTTCTGATCACTGGCCAGGATCACGACTATCTACTCAAGGTGGTGGTGCCCGACATGGACAGCTATCAGGAATTTCTGCTGAATAAGGTAACCCGCATCGAAGGCGTCAGCGGCGTGCATTCCAGCTTTGTGATGCGCCGCGTCGTCGATACCACCGAGTTACCGTTAGGTTATCTATAGGATAAACCGATTCGGCTGAATGGCGTTCTGCAGCGGCGGCACCGAGGTTTCAAACAGTTCTTCGCAACGCCATTCGTTGTCACCCACGCGGGTAATCAATTGCGCGGTCATCACCGGGGCGTCACCGAGGATCACCACCAGACGGCCCCCGACCTTCAATTGTTGCTTGAAGGCATCCGGCAGGATCGGTAGCGAGCCGGTTATTGCAATGGCCGTGTAGGGCGCGTGCTGGGCCCAACCGCTGGCGGCGTCGCCCTGTTCAATATTGGCGTTAAAAATCCCTTGTTCTTCCAAATGCTGCGCCGCCTGACTGCAAAATTCCGCACGCAACTCGACGCTATAGACATGCCGCGCCTGACTCGCCAACAGCGCAGTGAAATAACCGCTGCCGGTGCCGACTTCTAAAACATTATCCGTGGCTTGCAGTGCCAGCGCCTGCAACAGCCGCGCCTCAACCTTGGGGGACAACATCATTTCGCCAAAGCCCAGCGGAATCATCGTATCGGCAAACGCCAATGAACTCATTGCCTCTGCTACAAAGGCTTCGCGGCGTACCCTGGCAATCACGTCCAGTACGGCTTGATCCAGCACGTCCCACGGACGAATCTGCTGTTCGATCATGTTGTAACGGGCTTCTTCGATGTTCATCGCGGTCATGGCATGTCTCCCTAAAGGTGTCCAAGACTAAGCAGATCCCGACTGGTGGGCAAGAGCGCAATCTTTAAGGAGGGGATAAAGCGGGCTTATCTCCGCGATATTGCAAACCCGACTCTATTACTATACCTTGGACAAAGTTTAGCTAGGGGTGCCCCCATCTGCGCGTGTCATAGCGTTGATGCCGAGGGCTGAGATTCACACCCTTTACCTGATCCGGTTCGTACCGGCGTAGGAAAGCGAGGAAACCATGAGTGCCATACCAGAAGACTTTCTGAAGAAAACCGCGCAACTGTCGGAAGCCGTCACCCGGCCGTTTGCCAATTCCACCAAGATGCACCTGCCGGGCTCGCGCGCCGATATTCGCGTGCCGTTACGCGAGGTCACGCAGACCCCGACGCACACCGACCGCGGCGTGGAACAGAACCCGCCCGTCTATATATATGACACCTCCGGGCCGTACACCGATCCGGCCATCCAGATCGACTTGCTCAAGGGCCTGCCCGATGTGCGCAGCAGCTGGATCACCGAGCGCCATGATACCGACGTATTAAAAGATCTCAGTTCGCATTACGGCCGTATTCGCAAGAACGATCCGCAACTGGCGCATCTGCGCTTCGCACACATCCGTCAGCCGCGCAAGGCCAAGCCCGGCATGAACGTCTCGCAGATGCATTATGCGAAGCAGGGCCTGATCACGCCGGAGATGGAATACGTCGCGATCCGCGAGAATAATAATCTGCAAGCACTGCGTAATGATCCACGCTATGCACCGTTGTTGCGGCAGCACAAAGGTAATAGTTATGGTGCAGCCATACCGGAAGTGATCACCGCCGAATTCGTGCGCGAGGAAATCGCCCGTGGTCGTGCCATCATTCCCGCCAACATCAATCACGTCGAACTGGAGCCGATGATCATCGGCCGCAACTTCCGCGTGAAGATCAACACCAACATCGGCAACAGCGCCGTGACCTCCGGCATCGAAGAAGAAGTCGAGAAGATGGTGTGGTCGGCGCGCTGGGGCG
>JAHECZ010000123.1 GCA_024641475.1 Gammaproteobacteria bacterium | reverse complement strand
CACCTGGATCTCGTCACCCGCCAGGAATTCGAAGTGCAGCAACAACTGCTGGAGCGGGCACAGCTTCAATTAAAAGTATTGGAAGAAAAACTGGCATCCCTGGAAACATTAATCAATAAAACCCAATAAAAAACTTATATTCCTGGATAATCGGTACGGTTGGAATATTCGCAAACTATTTCTAATAGAGCAGCGAATTGTAATACGCCTGTCTTGCCATGTTGTAGATGGCATCGGCCAGTTGCTGGAACACCCAGCGAACATATTCAGCCGTCATCTTTCGTGTTTTATCAATCACCATCCCCACGGCAGCGAGCATCTTGCTCAATAAACTAATCAATAATTCTGCCAACTCCTGCGATATCTCAGCGCCCTTGGCCATGGCCATGGCCCAGAGATCCAACATATTGGATGCGTTCATAATTGAAGCCTGGATTGAAATGCCAGCGAGGAGCAATGCCTTTTTCAAAATATATTTGATTGAGTCTTCGTAAAAATGGATGTAGTTAACCGTCAACCTGCCAAAAGCGGTGTTGGTCGACTCCAGCCACATTTCAATCTCGGACTCATGGGTTGCCCGCATCACCGGCATCTGCAATCTCTCCCAGCTTTGATTCACCATCGACGCCTGATAATTTTCCTTATAATGCGCACTCGGACTTAAAATGCTACTGGAACCGTTAAAGTCCACGCCAAAATTATTCCCTGGCAAGGGCACATGTTCAAACGGCCAAATCGGTACCATCGAGACAATGTCGTTATAATGATATACCCGAAAAATATTTTCGCGTTTGACGGCCGAGGTAAAATTCTGCGCATAGCCGCCATCACCCACCCGCGGGCTGCCAAAGGTATACAAAATCGGTTCAGCGGTGGTATTACGCTTAATCCATTCCGCGACCAAGGTCGCGGCCGCGCCACCCAAACTATGGCCAACGCAATGCACGCGTTGTGGGTGGTGTGTACGGAAAAACGCGGTGATGTCATTCTGGAAGGAACGAAACACCTTGTTGAAGCCCGAGTGCACCAATTTGCCATTGGAGATACCCGTACCGGCATGCGCATCGGTGACCCAATCGATACCCAGCTTCGTGCCGCGTATCGCGATTAAGGCATCATCCTTAAACATCTGGCTTTTGCCCATCGTGGCCAAACCAAAGCCCGAGGTGGTTTGCCATAAAGTGAACCCGGATTTGCCGTTGAATTGCTTGGCGCTGGAGATGTTAAAATTATCATTAATTGATTGGCTAAAACTATCAGTTAGTTGGTTTGTGTAAAGCACGTCGTAAATACCTCTGGCCACATTTATCGCTTGTACAGGATCTAATTTAGCCATGTCTTAACTCCCTTTAAGAATTCAAAATGAATTAATTTCAAATATTTTTTACCACTTACATATGCCAGTAATCGGGCTTCGAATTTCCTGATCTTTATGTGTTTCTTTACTGGATAAATCACAAATTAAATTTGTCAGCGGCTTATTACCATCCACTTCTCCATTGACCTCATAGTTAGTTCGCATCAACCTCCAACCGCGATATTCTTTGCCTTGGTAATTCATCACAATTGTCTGAAAAATCGATGGGTCCCATTTTAGGAGTGAGGTGGAAAATATCGGATCAAAATGAAATTTTCCCTGGACGTCCGTCGTCGTCTTATCCGTAAAATCCTTGTCATCGAATTTCGCGGTACGGACAATTTCCACCCCCGCTACCGGCTTACCCGCCAACGTCACCACCCCACCAACCTCGGAGAATAGGCATACCTTCATGAAATCAAATAAACCCATGGCCATCACCATTGTTGTCATTGCAACGAAAAGTAACACCGCGAAGATTATCCCATAGCCTTTTTTTGTCATCGTATCCGTTCATCGCTGCAGTAGAAAATTCATTTGCCGCATGTTACCAGAGTCGGGGGCCGCTTAAAAGTTAGCTACAGTGCCACTGTGACTCACATAGCGCTTGCTGGTTTGTGAAGCATTGGCCTATTACGTAATCTGTGAATTATTGAATAGGGCCTGATATCAGTATCATAAATTCCCACCATTTATATATTTTATGTACGGTTTATGCCCGGCTTCAACAACTCCACATTGTTAGAATGCACATAGCCATACTGTCGCTTGATAGCCCATTTCAGTTATCTATTTATGAATGCGATTAACTCTAAATACCTGTTCCAAAATGGTATCCGCCTACTACGAGCCGTACGCGAAATAATAAATTCCACGTCATGCCGGCGCGCGCTTTTGACACCAATAGTGGATACTATTTGGGAACAGTTATTTAGGCAAAATGCTCTCTCGATAAATAATTCGATTCTTACATAATGTGTACCCGAACTATGCCGATGTAGGATTTGAC
>JAHECZ010000082.1 GCA_024641475.1 Gammaproteobacteria bacterium | reverse complement strand
AATAGCAGGTAAATTGCTTGTTGAATCGAATTATAAAATAAGTTTTATAAATAACAGAACAGGGATGTATTTATTACTCTACATCTGGATAGCAAGTTGGTTTAACTTTTTCTTGGGGGTGTGGTATGGATGAATCTGAATCTCCCATCACACTGCGTGTGCGCAATCCCGGGTTAATTTTTCATAGTGACATGCCGCGCTTCTGGTTTTGCGATAATCCCGTTATCACCCATGGCTTTAACGCG
The DNA here is from genome assembly GCA_024641475.1 of Gammaproteobacteria bacterium. GTDB lineage: Bacteria > Pseudomonadota > Gammaproteobacteria > UBA6429 > Thiohalophilaceae > JACQBC01. The sequence goes on along the minus strand of JAHECZ010000082.1, from coordinate 8,434 downwards.
TTTAATCTGGTGATACCGGAGTATGAACGGTATTTTGTGCGGTCGGTCAATCATTATCGCAAGCAGATCAAATCAGCATCTCTATCCACGCAAATGCAAGGCTTTGCAGGGCAGGAGTCCATGCACGCAAAGGTGCATGAAGACTATTTTGTATGGCTGCGGTCGAAGGGTTATCGGATTGATGGTTACCTCGGCCTGTTGGGCAAATACGCCTTGTTCAGCGAAAGGATGTATTCGCCGCGGTTTAATCTTGCGGCGACGGCGGCGGCAGAGCATTTTACCGCAACGCTCGGGGCCATTTTTTTGAACGCCACCAACTTGCATAAACAGATGGAGCCAACGATGTATCAGTTCGTGGCCTGGCATGCGGCCGAGGAGTTGGAACATAAATCAGTGGCGTATGACGTGCTGCAGCAGGTGAAAATCGGGTATTTTGTGCGGGTTGTTGCCTTTACGATTACCCTGCTGGAGGTGTTTATCTGGATAAATGCCGCCACCTACATGCTGGCAAAGCAGGATAAGTTGTCACTCTGGCGAATGTATCAATATAAACGTCAGTTCCGCAAGGAATTCAAAGGACTGAACTGGATTTTTTTAAAAAAACTTTTAACATATTACCGACCAGGGTTTCATCCGGGTCGCGCCAAGGATGAATTCAATGTCGATGAGCTGTTGCTAACCGCGAGAAATCAATAGCCATGATCGGTCATTCAAAAATAGTCGCGACCGACGTCGATAACTTACAGTTTATCGACGGCAATCAGGCCGTTGCGCTGGCGGCATGGGACGCGCATGTGGATTATGTAACGCATTATCCGGGCTCGCCATTGAATCGTGTGATACCTGTCCTGCAAGACATTGAGGAAAACGCGCCCGTCATTAATCATGCGCTGAATGAACACATCGCGGCGTTAGCGGCCTTGGGAGCGAGTATGAGTGGCGCGCGATCCTTGGTGGTGATGAAGCACGTTGGATTGAACATCGCCGCGGATCCATTGAACTATGCCGGCTTGGTCAAGATCAGTGGTGGCATGGTGGTGGTGGTCGGTACCGATCCGGGCGCGCGCACCAGCACCGGTGAAGAAGATGTGCATTGGTATGCACCGCAATTTAATTACCCGTTGCTCGAACCTTACGACGTCCAGTCTATCTATGACACGGTACAACACGCATTTGACCTGTCGGAACAGGTGCGCACGCCGGTGCTGGTGTTTGTGGCGGGCAGACTGGCTTATCAATCCGTCATGATCGAACGACGCGCACGTCTCACCAGACCAGCGAAATTCGAATTTAACAAAAATAAAGAGTCATTGATTAATGTGGGTCAACGTGCAGTCAGAAATCACCGCCAACAGATCGAGCGTATCACGGCTTATGCCGCACAACCGCTCAGAGCATTCGATGAATTTAATCAGCACGCAGCCCATGGCGTGATAACGCGCGGCGCCACCTATGCGGTGGTCCATGAAGTGATTCGTGATTTGCAACTGCAACCGCACATTCATCTTTTAAATGTCGAACGGGTATATCCCGTGAATCCCGACTACATTATCGATTGGTGTCGGGGGAAAACCGCGGTGACGGTGATTGAAGATCAGGATGGCTTTCTCGAAACGATGCTAAAACGCGAGCTGTTCGGCAAGGTTGCTTGCAGCATCGAAGGAAAGAACAACTTCCCGGCCTGGGGGGAAATCAATGACCAACAGGTGCGGCAATATTTCATCGCCAAATTCAAGCTGGAGAACCCGGTAACATCACTGCCGGCGCTGGACAAACTGCAGGTACCGGAAAGACCCGGCACCTTCTGCGAAGGCTGTCCACACCGCGCTGCCTTTTATGCGATCGACCATTGTTTTTTACTTAACGATGGCATTATCGGTGGCGATATCGGTTGTTCGTCGCTGGCACCACATCGCACCGATTGGCTGCTGTGCATGAACGCCGGTGTGGGCATTTCGCAGGGCATTGCCCAATTACTCCCGCACCGCGCACTGGTCTCCAGCGGTGGCGAGGGCAGTCTGTTTCACGGTGGGTTAATCTCACTGCAAAGTGCCGTAGAAAATAATATTAAAATGACGCACATTCTGTTTGATAATGCGAGTATCGCCATGACCGGTCATCAGGATTCACCCACGACGCACGGGCACGTCGATGTCAGAATGTTGTTGGCGGCAATCGGAGTGCAGCAGGTCTACGAAGTTAACGCTTTCGCCACGACAAGCGTCATCGATGCGATTAACGCCGCCGCCGAACTGCCCGGCGTCAAGGTCGTGTGGGTCCGGGGTAATTGTGCCTTGTTGCCCTCAACAGAAATGTTGCAGCGGCGCCAACAACGGACACTGCAGATTGACAATTCCCGCTGCGGTGAGTGTTCCCTGTGTTACGACCAATTACAGTGTCCGGCGATCATCAAAAATTCTGCCACAGGCAATTTATCGGTTAATTTGCACACCTGTCGGCGTTGTACCGCCTGCCTCAGTGTGTGCCCCAATAATGCCATCAACGTGATTGAGCAGGAACAGGCGGTCGTCCATGCATAATTTAATCATTGCCGGAATCGGTGGCCAGGGCATTAATCGCCTCGCGCATATCATTGCTACGACGTGTTATGCGGTGGGCAAGTCGTGTCAATTCACCGTACACAAGGGTGGCGCGCAAACACTGGGGAGTGTTTATGTCGAAATGCGTATTGCCGCAGGCACCTTACCCGTACTCGGCCCGGGTATTCCAAACGGCAAACTGGATTTACTGGTGGCGCTGGATCCGTGGGAAGGCTTGCGCCATATCAAAAAGGCCCATGCGACGACAAAGGCGTGGGTGGAAACCTCGGTCGCGCCAATGTTTGTGGAACGACAGAATCCGGATGAACACTTCGTGTTAAACACCAATCCGCTGGATTGTTTTGCGGACATTCCGGTTGAGCTACATTATCAAGCATATCGGCAAACGGCAATCGAGACATGTGGCCAGGTCAGGATGGCCAATTATTTTGCCGGGATGGATTGTTTGCAGGCGCTCGGCATTAGCGAAATTGCACGCTATCAGCAAATATTTTTTGAACAAATCCCTTCAGCGGTACAACATCGGCGGAGTGTTTTACAATGACGATAAATAAGGAACATTCTCGACAAGCCGATTACTGGCAGCCATTTAATCATCGCAGGGTGGAATGCACGCTATGTCCACGCCATTGTCGTCCCATGCATAACCAGGTTGGCTTTTGCGGGGTTCGCGGCAATGAACATAATCAGCTGCGCACCTATAACTATGGTAAATCGTTGGCCGCCACGCAAGAGGTGATTGAAACCGAAGCCATCAATCATTACATGCCCGGCGCCAGAATCCTGAGCATGGGTAATATCGGCTGCATGATGGAATGTTCATTCTGTCAAAACTGGGAAACCTCGCAAGTCAAACACCTCAATCAGCGCCTCATTCGTGAATATACTCCGGAGGAGGTTGTCGCCATCTGTGTCGAAAATAAAATTGAGGTTCTGTCCTGGACCTACAATGACCCGGTGGTGTGGCAGGAATTTGTGGCGGAGACATCCCGCCTGGCGCGGCAACAAGGCATCAAGACCTTGTACAAATCTGCATTATATATCGAACAGGCACCGCTCGATGAATTGCTCAAGTATATCGATGTATTCAGTATCTCACTCAAATCCTTGAGTGAACAGTTTTACAAGAAACATACGCGTGGCCGTCTGGGTCCGGTGCTGGCAGCGCTGCAACACATTGCTAAATCAAATCGTCATCTGGAAGTCAGCCAACTGGTGATACCGGGTTTGAATGATGACGAACAGAATTTGACAACAACAATTAACTGGATAGCGACGCAGCTGGGTGTGGACGTGCCTGTGCATTTTGTCGCATTTCATCCCGCCTATAAATACACACAGGTACAACGGACAGACATCAATGTATTAAGGCAAGCCCGACATTGGGCGTTGCAAGCAGGGATACGCTCCGTCTATATGGGAAACGTTTCAGTCGACGGCGAGAATGATACGTTATGTCGACATTGCGCCGCGCCGCTGGTGAGACGCTATGGCTTGCATGCCGAAATCGTAAACCTGGATTCACAGGGTATGTGTCGCAGTTGCGGCACAGCGTCGCCGATCAAAATGCCACGCGATAAAACATTGCAGCAAGACAGGATTACGTTAGCGCAGGATTTCAAACACAAACTCTACATCCATTGGCAGCCGGACATGCAAAGCGTGCATATTGTAAAAACCCACGGCGAGGAAACGCAGGATACACTGCAATTCCGAATCATCGGCGACAATGAAGCGTATGTCCGGGAAATACGCCACGGTCTGGATCGGTTTATTCTGGCAGCGCAATCCAAACACGACAAAGGAGTGGTGATGAGCTGGAATTCCACCAATCAATATGACATTCTGCCTTTGCTGGACCGGGCACATTATCCCGTAACGCTGTCGAGCGGGCTTGAAGAGATCCCGGTGCGCGTGGTGAATGGCTGATGAGTGACTTTAACGACGAAACCAGGGCGATTCATTTTCGGATTGATAATGCCGCCACCCGGCCGATTGCCACGCCGATCTATCAGAACAGTGCCTTCAGCGCCGACTCCGATTATTTTTATACCAGAAAGAGTAATCCCAACAGCACCGAGCTGGAAGGGGCCTTGGCCTTGCTTGAGCAATGCCAGCATGTGGTCAGTACCACCACCGGCATGTCAGCCATACATCTGGTCTTAGGATTGTTGCAACCCGGTGATCACCTGGTGATTAACCGGCTGATATACGGCTGTAGTTATAAATTATTTCAACGCTATACCGCCCAATATCACATTAAATTAACTGTACTGGATTTTTCCGCTGCGGATTGGTCTGCCACCATGCCGGATGATGCCACGCTGGTCTTTTTTGAAACACCGACCAATCCATTTCTGCAAACCTTGTCGATTCAACACATTGCCGCGCGCGCCAAACGGGGTAATCCCGCCGCCATCGTGGTCGTCGACAATACCTGGGCGACGCCATTGTTTCAGAAACCGTTGCAACACGGCGCGGATATCTCGCTGGCCAGTGCCACCAAATACATATCGGGCCACAGTGACGTGATGGGTGGATTTATTGCCACCGATAATCTGCAACTGGCCGACAGGTTACGCACCCAGCGTTTTTATCAGGGATGTATCCTCGATCCGCACAGCGCCTGGTTGCTGCGCAGAAGTTTGCATACCTTGCCCATTCGCATGCGCGAACATGTGCGCATCACCCGTCTGCTGTGTGAGTTTCTGCAACGCTGTCCACAAATAAAAAAACTTTATTTCCCCGGCATGGATCCAGCGCAGCTGCAAAATTATGGCGGCATTGTGTTTGTCGAATTAGTCGATGCCTTGGCAGACAAGTATATGGAGTTAACTGCGGCGCTGCGATTGTTCGATACCGGCACCGGCATGGCCTGCGTCAGTTCGATGATTGCACGCCCGTGGTTTGGCAGTCATGCCTCGCTGATGGATCATGAAAAGCAGGCGATGGGAATTTCGCCTAACCTGATCCGGCTGTGTTTTGGTTTGGAGAATGAAGTTGATTTAATCGCGGACTTATCGCAGGCACTCCGGAAAATCTCAACTGTCGTCGCGACGGAAAACCCCCATGCCGTGGAAGCTTAGTATCTTTGCGCTGTTGCAATTGCTGGCCTTGGTTGGCAGTGTCGTGCTGTGGCCGGTCCAGCCGGTTCTGGCTATCGGCAGCTTTTTGCTGGCCGCCATTTTTATGTGTTTCGATATTCACATCTTTATGCATGAATGCGTGCATCACCGCAAGAACTGTTCGCCACTGTTTAATTCGATCGCATCCCTGTTTATTGGTCTGCCATTTGATGGCTATCGCTTGCATCACTATAACCATCATGCGTTTGAAAATGGCGCGGCCGATTTTTCCACGACCTGGAAGTATACAGGCGAGCAACGTCGCCCATATGGCTTGCTGGAATATAGCCTGGGCTGGGTCCGGCAATTAAGTCGATCACTGAATTGTCAGCAACCTTATCCGGACGATGCGTTGGCCATCCGGACAATCAAGGCGCGCGCACACACCCAGAAATATATTTTGATGCTGTGTTTGCTGGCGCTGTTATTGGTGAGTCGCGAGCTGTTTGCACTGTATCTGGCGCATGTCTATTTTGGCTGGGTGTTTACCGCGATGCAGAACTATGGTCAACATCCACCTGGTGAAGGCGCTGACATCCAAACCTATAATCATTCTTTTTACAATAAATTATTCTTCAATAACGGGCTGCATTGGGAGCATCACCACAATCCGGGCTTGCCCTGGCATAAATTGCAGGCCGATGAACACAGCCAGCGGATCGACACCATCCATCTACTTAATCCGATTTTCAAACACAGGAGTTAACCATGCAACAAGATGACAGGAATGCATCGAATGACGACGCACCGACCGTCAAGCGGGAATCTAAAGGCGCGAGCACAGTCCTGATACTGATATTAAAGATCATTGCGATTCTTTTTGGGATCGGTTTTCTGCTGGTGATTGCGTTCTTTGTCAGTTGCCTGGTCATGTAGCCAACATGACACTCGATCAACATCTCGCCATCGTCTCCGCGGGCAGTCGCCTGGGCTATCAGCTTTGTGTGATAACCGCATCGGTGGTAGGTGGCTGGTTGATTCATCACGATGCCCGCCGCTGGCAGATTTCACCGCGGCAATACTGGACGATCATGCTGATCGCGCTGCTCGGTGCGCTCGTCGGCAGTACCTTACCGGGTTTTGTCGCGGGAGGATTTGTCGAAGAGGTGGCCTGGACAATGCCCATCACGCCCAAAACCGTGATGGGTGGATTGTTGTTTTCATTTTTGATCATTGCCGGCTATAAAAAAATCATCCGTCTCAATGCCGATACCAGTGACGCTTTTGCCCGTGGCGCGATTTGCATGATGGCGATCGGCCGCATCGGCTGTATCTTGCAGCATTGCTGTTATGGCAAAGCCGCCGCCTGGGGATTTGATTTTGGCGATGGAGTTGCGCGCATTCCGGTTCAGTATATCGAAGCAACGGGCTTGTTTGCACTTGCCTATCTGATTCAACACCTGCACCAGCATCATCTGTTCGCAGGGCGCCGATTATTTCTGGTGTTTGCGCTCTATGGCGCGCTGCGCTTCATGATGGAATTTTTGCGTGAACCCATCGCCGGTGACTATCTGGGGCTGGGTTTTTATCAATGGCTGGCCTTGTTGATCGGCGTGGTGGGTGCCCTGCAAATCGTTAAGCGCTCACCTCCCGCGCTCATCCGTGATGCCACACCGATATGATGCACTTTACCCAACAAGTATTGCTGCCCGAGTTGCAACCACGGCGCTTGTTAACGACAGATGTCACGTCGTTTCATCAACAGGCATTGCACGCCATTAACACCTCCGGCGCCGAGGTCTGGCGAGTGGAGCTGGGCGAGAATCTGCTGTTTGATGTGGCCGGACTGAAACTGATCCAAGACGCGATTCAACACTACCGTGGTGCAGCCACGTGCTTGCGTTTCTCGTTACAACTTCACGCGGAGACGGCCCGCGATTATTACAGTCACCAACTCGACGCAGGTAACACCCTGCTCAACCTGCCGCTGTTGGCCACTCACGCGGATCATTGCGAGGGAAACGACGTGGAACAGATTATCATCGCATTGCCGTGTCTTGATGCGATGTTCACGTATCCGGCTGCGCTGGCACCACCGACGCGCTATCGTACGCCGCTGGCGGTATTGTTAGCGTACAGCTGTGATCACGATTTATTGTTTGCCAATCAAATCGCGATATTCTCCGCACTGAACGATCAAATCCGACGCTCACCGCGCAGCTGGATAAAAGGACTGTTGTCGCGCAAACCGGGCCGTTGGCAAAAGCGCATTATTCAATCCCACACCCGGATTCATCCAAGTGCAGAAATCAATCCCAGCGCCGTCATCGAAGCTTCCGTCATCGGTGCGGGCTGTCGTGTCGGTGCGCATTGTGTCGTGCGCCATAGTTTTATAGGAACGAATGTCACCCTGCACGACGGCGCCAAAGTGGACATGTCGGTGGTGGATGACAACAGTTGGTTAATGCACGATCTGGTGCTCTATCGCAGCCTGGTCGAAACCGATGTATTTCTAATCCATGGGCCGTATCAATTTTCCTACTTTCAACATCGCAGCGCCGCCTTCGCCACGATCATGCTGGACTATCGTCCCGATGCACGTCCTATTCGTATTCAAACACCAGCAGGGGTGCGTGAGTATGCCGGGCGTTTCCTCGGTGCGTTATTGCAAGAAGCCGCAAAAGTATTCGGTGGCAGCATCACCGCACCGGGTATCACCATCCCCACCGGCAAAGCGATCAGCGTCGATCCCGAACAGATTACCCGGGCTAAAGATTTACTTGAACCGCTGAAGCCTGCAATATAACG
>JAHECZ010000122.1 GCA_024641475.1 Gammaproteobacteria bacterium | reverse complement strand
AATGACGCTGGACAAAGCCAAAGAACTCCTCAACACCCAACTTGCCTTCGGTAACGGTTATAACCGCAATGCCGCCAAATTGATTCTGGCGGAAATATAGCGTGAACACGGCCAGGGTGCCGTGGATCAGTTGATTCGGGAATTAAAGCTGGAGTCTGCGTTTGGCTTCAAGCCCGGTGAAGTTATTCGCGTTTGAAGTAAAATTTGATGTAGCGCAGCGATCAAATATCAAGCGGTTCGTGTAAGGGCGCCACCATTGCCACTTGTGGAACCTTCGGTGCCTTGATGGCCCGTTCGGTGTGCAGTGTTTTGAGCATTTGCTCCAACTCCAGGTAAAGTTTCTTGAGCATCGCGCGATCCGCTTCAGAAAAATTATATAAATTGATTTTCAATACTTTACCGATACCACGCGCCTTGACCTTGATGTGCATTTCCGCAATGGCAATGAATTCGATATTTTTGAATTCGATCAGATATCGATGACCGAGCGGCCATTTGCGATAACTGAATTGGTTGTAGTACCACGTCACCGCAGGCATGTAACTCAGCAGTGTCGCCACCATGGCGGTAACAGGAAGCACCCACAAATGCGCCCATAGATCAAAAACAATCCCCAAAATCATCATGCTGACAAATACCGCTGTCGCAATATAGGCGCTCAATCGCCCCACACCGCTGTAGGTAAACTGGCGACGAATTGGACTATACATGAACGCTCCTTGCGATTTGATATCCTGGGGTGGGCGCTAATTATACTGCGCCAGTAGTATCTGGCTAGACTTTCCGGTGTGCGAAATCACCCGGATGTGAACAAACAGACAGAGTGAAGAAGACATAATTAACAGATTCAGACGCAATGGCCTGATTAATATTACGGTATGGTCTTGCCACGCGTATTGAGCAACATTGATTTTGTATCCAGTAGCGCCAATTCTAATGCCGCCGCATGACGTTGCCGCTGCGAACCCTTGTTCAATACAATATCGAGTAAATCCAGCGTAATGGTTTTGCCAAGGAAATAGCGCCTGCCCGGCTGATACCGTGAACCATATTTATCCCACACCAGTTTCACTTTGACGATATCGGGCCAGGGCAAATCTTCATCTTCATCAATGCCGACATGCGTATCATCCAACATGTCATAGACGAATAACGATTTGTCTTCGGCAGGCGCACTATTCAATTTATTTTTTATTAATGCGATGCCGGTAATAAAAGTAAACGCCTCTGCCGCCAGTCGTGCTAACAACGGATCCGTCATTTTTTCGATGAGCCAATTCACCGCATAGGGATCACCGAGCACACCGATGGCTTTGATCACCGCGCGAATATTGGTTTTATCTGCCGCCATGGCATTGATCCAGGCGTGCGCGGCATTGACGCTCAAGACCCGAAAAGCCAACTGGATCGCCCAATCCTGATAGGGACCGCGATACATCACCACTTTACGCAGATGCGTGGTTTGCGTCAGATCCCCCAATAAAATGGCTGACCATGCCGCCCAAAAACGGACATCACTATTTCGCTCGGTGCAGGCCTTCTGTATCGCCGGCAATACCTCGTGACGACGTAACTCACCGGCAAGCCGTAGTGTGCGCTTATATAAATTAGCCTGCCTGCGGCAATCCTCGCGATAGAGGATCGACACCAGCACATCACCCGGATCGTAACGACGAATACTGCATGCCGCGATGCCCAGATATTTATGTTGCAGATCTTTGCTGTTGAGAAATTTGTGGATCCATGCACCGGCTAAATTATCCGGTAACCAGCCCAACGCCGAAACCAGACCTTCAAAGCCACGTTCGTTAGCAAAGCCAAGCCTGACCGTAGTTTGAATCGCCAAGGTATTGTGACTGCGAATAGCCATTACCATCGCGGTAAAGAATTCGCCGGCACCACCTGTTGGCAATGCCGCTTCACAAGCCGCCCAACCACTGACCGGCGCATTCAGCAACGCATCGAGATTGACCGACAAACGCTCTTCCAAATCGACAATGTCCGCCAACGCATAGTGCGCCTGGTCCACGGCCAACGACCGCAACATCCACAAAAATGCCACCTCGGTGGCATGTTCCGAATAGGTGCCTTGCGTCGTAGCGGTGCTGTAATCGATTTGGGTGGCGGTATTGTCCATAATATAAGAATAGGTGGTCCTGGAGGCGCTACTGTAGTACAAAACCGGAGGATTGGGGAGGGTTTTCTAAGCGTATGTTTTCAAATACTAAAGAACACTGTGGTCAGCAGAACCGCCATCATACGACTGGTAAGACTATAACAATGTAATTTATTTTTGCTCTCGCAGATTTAATATCTCATTCTTTTTTTTGCATGATTTTGACGGTACGCACATTCGATTTATAGGGCCCTGCCGTCACATAGACAATATATTCTGCTGGTCGCTCTGGCAAATTCACGACCTCTG
>JAHECZ010000081.1 GCA_024641475.1 Gammaproteobacteria bacterium | reverse complement strand
AGCCATTTCTTATATTTGAAAAACAGATACATTCCCACTCCCAGCGCGACCATGAATCCAAAGGTCATTTGCAGGCCATAGCGCCATTCCAGTTCCGGGAAATTATGAAAGTTCATGCCGAATACGCCGGTGATAAAGCTCAGTGGCAGGAAGATGCTGGAAAACAGGGTCAGTACTTTCATGATTTCATTGGTGCGATTGCTGATGCTGGACAGATAGACATCCTGCATGCTGGAGAGCATGTCGCGATAGGTATCGATACTGTCGGCGACGCGGATGATATGGTCGTGCAAATCTCGCAGAAACAACTCGGTGCTCTGATGAATCAGCGGTGACTCAGAGCGTTGCATCGAGGCAATTACTTCGCGTAAGGGCCATACCGCTTTGCGCAGAAAAATCAGTTCGCGGCGTAATTCGTGAATGCTGCGCAGCGTGTCCGGTTTCGGATTGGTGGCCAGAATAGTTTCCAGCGACTCAATCTTGTCGCCAATGATTTCCAGCAGCACGAAGTAACCATCGACGACGGAATCCATCAGTGCATAGGCGGTATAATCCGGTTGGGATTTGCGGATACGCCCGACACTTTTACGGATCCGTTCCCGCAAGGGATCAAACACATCGCCGGGGCGCTCCTGAAAGGAGATAAGATAGTCCTTACCCAAAACCAGACTTAATTGTTCGACGCGAATTTCATTTTTGTCCGCATCAAAATCCAGCATCTTGATTACAAAGAAAATGTACTGTTCATAATCTTCATATTTGGGGCGCTGATCGGTGTGCAGGATATCTTCCAGCATCAGCGGGTGAAATCCTAGCGTGGTGCCAAAGGTTTCCAGTACCCCCGGCACGTGCGTACCATCGACATTTATCCAGGTAACTGAACTGGCATTGATATACGGCAGGCATTCTTCGATCGTTTGAGCAGATTTTTCAACCAAATGCTGTTCGTTGAAGTCGAACAGTGAAATTCTGGCGTCATGACGTGCAGGCTTGTCGCCGTTGTAGACCAACGTACCCGGGGCCATGCCGGACTTATGGGCGCGTTTTTTTGATCGCATAATAACTGTTGTCGGTGATTGGTTATCTATCCTAGCATGGTCGACCTGGCGTTAACATCTCGACCAGCGAAGTTGTTAGGTAACCGCAGATTAATTCGTCATTCCGGCGAAAGCCGGAATCCAGGGTATTGAATCGACTGGATTCCCGCCTGTAGTTAATACCCGATAGGGTACGGGAATGACGATAGATGAATTAATCAGAGCTTCGTTAGAGTAGCTTAATAGAAAGTTAAACAATTGAGCTGGCCACGAACAACAATAAACTTACGTTGTGATGGCATGCTGTTTTAACACGTCCAGGAACACGTCTGCATATTTTTCCAGTTTGGTCTTGCCCACGCCATTGAGTTGCGCAAAATGGGCACGCGTGCGTGGTAACTGTTCGACCATTTCCATTAGCGTCGCGTCGTGAAAGATCACATACGGCGGCAGACCCAGTTCGGTGGCGAGTTGTTTACGGCAGGCACGCAAGGCCTCCCACAACGCATTGGTGGTCGTTTTACCCGCCGACCTGGTTTTGCGATCCCTGGCTTTAACAACAGGCCTGGTTTCGTGGCGCAACCATAAGGTCTGTTCGCCGCGCAACAATGGCCGACAGCGTTCGGTCAAACACAGATTGCCGTGACCCTGAATATCCACACTCAGAAAACCCTGGGCAATTAACTGGCGAAACACACTGCGCCATTGCGTTGCATCAAGCTCGGCGCCGATGCCATAGACGCTGAGTTGATGGTGGCGGTTATCGAGAATTCGCGGCGTTTCATGTTTGAGTAGTACATCGATCAAATAATTTACGCCAAAACGTTGCTCGGTACGATGCACACACGACAAGGCTTTTTGTGCCACCACGGTGGCATCCCAGGTTTTTACCGGTGTTAAACAGTTGTCGCAGTTACCGCAGGCTTGATCGAGATGATCATCAAAATACGCCAGCAAGGCCTGACGACGGCAACCGGTCAGTTCGGCAAAACCCAGCATGGATTCAAGTTTATGATGTTCGACGCGTTTATGCGCAGCATCGGCTTCGGAGTCCGCCATCATTTGTTTGAGCATGATGACATCCTGCAAACCGTACAACATCCACGCATCCGCCGGTAAACCATCACGACCGGCACGACCGGTTTCCTGATAATAGGCTTCGATGCTTTTGGGTAAATTCAAATGCGCGACGAAACGCACATCGGGTTTGTCGATGCCCATGCCGAACGCAATGGTGGCAACGATAATGATGCCGTCCTCATTTAAAAAGCGATTTTGATTCTGCTCCCTTACTTGAGTTGACAATCCGGCGTGATAGGGCAAGGCAGTCAACCCCTGTTTGCACAACCATTCCGCCGTTTGATCAACTTTATTGCGCGATAAGCAATACACAATCCCGGCATCACCGGGGTGATCGGCTTGAATAAAACGCAGCAAGGCTTCACGCGCATGCTGATGATTCTGGCCGATGCGATAACAAATGTTGGGTCGATCAAAACCCAGCACAAACAATTCGGCATCCTGCAAGGCCAGCCGTTGCAGGATCTCCTGGCGAGTGGGACCATCGGCGGTGGCCGTCAAGGCGATACGTGGCACCTGCGGATAGCGTTGATGTAATACCGAAAGTTCGATGTAGTCCGGCCGAAAATCGTGACCCCATTGCGATACACAATGCGCTTCATCGATAGCAAACAAGGCGATCCGGGCGCGATCCAGCAGACCGAGGAAACGGCTGGTCATCAGCCGTTCGGGTGCCACATATAACAGATCCAGTTCGCCACGCTGCAGCTGTTGTTCAATGTGTTGTGACGTGGCGGCATCCTGGGTTGAATTCAAAAAGGCAGCGCGCACCCCCAATTGCTGTAATGCCGCGACCTGGTTCTGCATCAAGGCAATCAGTGGAGAAATGATCACGCCGGTGCCAGGCCGGATAATGCTGGGGATCTGATAACACAAGGATTTACCGCCGCCAGTGGGCATAAGTACCACGGCATCGTGACCCTCGATAAGTTGTTGAATGATGCGTTGTTGGTGGTCGCGAAAAGCGGAATAACCAAAGACGTTATTGAGGGTGTGTAACGCGGGATTGTCCATGCGAGGATTATGCCATGAATTAAACATAGAAATCGCCATACTTTGATATGGGATCACGATCGCAGATCATAACGAGGTATCAAAGGTAATTGCCCAGCAGTACAACCGGTTGTGACAAATACGTAACACACAGAAGTTATAAACCTTGCTGTTCACACGGGTTGGAAATAAGAAAATGATAGTTGTCTAAAGGATTCGAGGAGGTAGACGATAGATCAGAAGAGATAATCAGCCCTTGAGCATGCCTGATTATTGTGGAGATAAGTATGGCAGTGGTTAATACGGATATATTGCAGCACAGCGGTATCCGACAAGAAAAACAACGCAGTGTGGCAGCGGCACCAGCAATCACCTATCGATTATTTCTGCCGGTTATTTTACTGGTGGTCATCTATAGCTGGCCAACAATTATCGTCTTGCTCACGGCGGTGAGTGTCTGGATTAGCGCGGTGTTATTCCGCTGGGTCAGCGTAACGCACACCGCAGTCAACGCAACCCCATCAAAACTCAGCAGCGGGATAAAACAATTGGGCGCGGATTTGGGCGATCTGACCCAGAGCTGTCACAAAGATATTTCGACATTAACCAGCGAATTTGATCGTTTGAGCTCAGTGCAAACCACGGCGATTGGTGGCTTGATGCAGAGTTTCACCGGCCTGGAAGCGCAGACCCGTGGGTTGCGTGAGTTGGTTGTGGCCGCCATGGCGAAATTAACTTCCCACAGCAGTGGCGACGGCAGTGGCAGTAAAATCAGTCATGAAGTCAATAATCTTATCCAGGTATTTCAGGACAACATCAGTAGTCTGGGCGAGGGCAGCCGACAACTGGTGGATATGTTTAATATCATGCGCGAGCATATTGATGGCATTAACAGGTTATTGAAAGAAATCGAAGGCATCAGTTCGCAAACCAATTTACTGGCACTCAATGCGGCGATCGAAGCGGCCCGTGCCGGTGAAGCAGGTCGCGGGTTTGCTGTGGTTGCCGATGAAGTACGCTCACTTTCCACTCGCAGCAATCAATTCAGTACGCAAATCCGTACGCGGTTTACCACCACACAGGAAGCGATGCACAAGGCTGCATATACGGTGGGCCGAATGGCGGCGCTGGATATGAAAATGTCCATGAATTCACAAGGGCGGATAGCGGACATCATGAATGAAATGGAACATATGAATGGTGATGTGGCAACCAACCTGCAACAAGTCGATCAGATCACCAGTCAGATTAATCATGATGTCGGAGTGGCGGTACGCTCGCTGCAGTTCGAAGACATGACGACACAGCTTATTCAACATATGCGTAATCGTGTCCTGGCGATCGATAGTATCCAGACAATACTGGGCGAGGCGGCTGCCACGATGGTCAGGTCGGCAGGTGAGGAGACGGCTGGCAGCATCGAGCATGCTTGCCAGTTGCTTCTACAGGCGAAAGACAGAAAAAAATCACTCGCAAATAATGGCCCGGTTGCACAAAAAGACATGCAAGGCGGATCGGTGGATTTATTCTAAAAGTGAAATTTATATAAGGACATAGATCATGGCAAAAATACTGATAGTCGATGACGAGCCGCATATGCGCCTGCTGGTGTCGGCCATGCTTAAATCCGACAAGCATGAATTATGCGTGGCGGAAAATGGCCAGAGTGCCATGGACTTGCTCAAAGATGGGGGTTTCGATGTCATGATTACGGATCTGGTCATGCCCACGAAAAACGGTATCGATTTGATCATGGAAATCAAACAAGCCTTACCGCAACTCAAAATCATCGCCATGTCGGGTGGCGGTGGTATTAATGGTCGATTTGACTATCTGCCGATTGCCAAGTTAATTGGTGCCGAAAACATTCTGCGCAAACCATTCAAGCGCGAAGATTTAAGCTCAGCTGTTGAAGATATTTTAGCAACGCATAACTAGCATATTGCGATCTTTGTGGAGTAAACCCAATGCCGTTATTTCACTCATGTCATAAGCGAGTCTATGTCGCTATGGTCGGTTTGATATTGCACTGTATAGCCGTGCCAGGTCTGGCTGAGGAATTCACAATTGGAGTCGTCCCGCAGTTCACTGCCGAGAAAATCCAGGAAACCTGGGTGCCGATTTTAAACGATTTACAACGCCAGACAGGGCATAATTTTTTACTTCGCGGCAGTCAAAGTACGCAGGCTTTTCAACAAGAGTATCTGGCAGGTCAGTTCGATTTCGCTTATATGGATCCCTATCACTACCTGCGTGCGGCAAAAAGTCAGGGTTATATGCCATTAGTACGTGATACTGCGAAGCAATTGCAGGGTATTTTAGTAGTACGCAAAGACAGTGCTGTTACCGGGGTAAAACAGTTAGAAGGTAAGAAAATCGCTTTCCCATCGCCCAATGCCTTTGGCGCATCGTTGATGATACGCGCCAGTCTCAGCAGAGAATTCAAAATAAAATTTGTTCCGGAATATGTAAAAAGTCACGACTCGGTCTATCTGAATGTAGTGACGGGCAGAACGGTGGCCGGTGGCGGGGTGATGCAAACACTGGAAAAACAGTCAGCTGAAGTGCAAGAACAATTACGTGTCATCTACACAACTGCCGGAGTACCGCCACATCCCATATTAGTACACCCACGTGTGGCAAAGGAAGTACGCGAGGCAGTGCAGCAGGCGTTGCTCGCTATGGGACGCAGTGTGGCAGGCCAGAGCATGTTGCAGCAGGTGCCGATCACACGAATCGGTGTAGCCCGTGCGGAAGACTATAAAATCGTGACCAAACAAAAGCTCGATGCCTTCTATGTGGCTGAATAAATATACGCAGGGAATTCGCTTCAAACTGATGATTCCAGGCGCGCTGGCGTTACTGGTTGTGGTGGTGATCATTGAATGGGTTTTTGTGCCGCTACACGTCAATGACAGACGCGCGCACCTGAAACAAGATCAAAGCGAAATGCTAAATGTGGTGGCAAGTACCTTACTGGAAGATATTTTGAGCGGGAATCTTGGGCATATTTACAGTGTGCTGGACAATGCAATCACAGTTAATTCTACGTGGAAAGGTGTCGCACTGACAGATCAGTCAGGCATAAAACTGTATCCCGCACATAAATTGAAAGAAACAGTAGTGGCTAACAAAGTCCTGATACACCCCATCCTGTTTGGTGGCAGACCAATCGGTAACATAACGCTGTACTATGATGACGCTCAGGAATTACGGGAAGAAAAGACAGAAATACAGAATATCGGGATTTGGGTGCTGGCAACTATATTTATCGCGCTGATAGTAAATTATTTGTGGCAAGACAGGGTTCTGCGTAACCCGATACATAAACTGCTGAACATGGCAAATATGTTATCCGAGGGGAATTTCACAAGGTCAATCACAGTGGCAGGTAGTGATGAAATAGGCCAGTTGGGGAGTGCCATGGAATATTTGCGTGCTAATCTTGTCACGGTGACCGAACACATGCATGAGCATAGCGAACATACCCAGGCAATTCTGGAAAACGTGGGCGAAGGCATTATCACTATTGATGAATACGGCATAATCAACAGTTTTAATTCAGCAGCCTGTCATATCTTTGGGTATGAAACCAGCGAAGTGGTGGGTATGAACATCAATATGCTGCTGCCTGAGCCGCATCGCAGCAGACACGACGGGTATCTTGCCAATTATCTGCGTACCGGTAAAAAAAACGCGATTGGCCGGTGGCTGGAGAACTTTGGGGTACGTAGTAATGGTGAACAATTTCCTATTAAAATTCTGATAAGCGAAATTGAGCGCCAGGGTAGAAAAATATTTATAGGCGTAGTGCGGGATATTACCGAGCGCAAAGCGACCGAACGTGCCTTGTACGAAGCACGGGATCGAGCCCAGAATTATCTCGATGTGGCTTCAGTCATGCTATTTTCCCTGGATAAACAGGGTTGCGTTACCATGTTGAACCGTGCGGGTTGCACGATAACCGGGTGTACATTTACAGACCTGCAAGGTCGCAACTGGTTCGATACCTGTGTGCCTGCATCGGATCGGCATGAATTGCGGAATTATTATGCCGAGGTAATGGCGGGGAAAGAACCATTATATAAATACCTGCAGGTAAAATTGATAAACAAAAAAAATGAGGTGCGTTCGTTATATCTGTACGGCAGCCTGTTGCAGGCTGGCGATGGGGGTATTAGCGGCGTGATCTTTTCCGGTGAAGACATCACCGAACAGCGGCTTATTATTTCTGAACGCAAGCAATTCCAGCAGCAACTGGTGCAGGCGCAGAAAATGGAGGCTATCGGTCAGTTAACCGGCGGTATCGCACATGATTTTAATAACATGCTCGCCGGAGTGTTAGGTTTTGCCGAACTGGCAGAACTTATTGCACACGACATCGCCAACAAGGATTTACAAGAATACCTGGGCCATATCCGCCAATCCGGAGAGCGCGCCCGGGATCTGGTGGCCAAGATGCTGGCCTATAGCCGACAACGTGAAGGTGGCAATCCACAACCCGTCTTGTTGTCTACGGTGATTCCCGAACTGTTAAAATTACTGCGTCCGATATTACCCTCCAGCATTATTGTCAACACCGAACTGGAGCAAATCAGTGAAGCGGTAGTGGTGGATATGGTGGAATTACAGCAGGTGGTGATGAATCTGTGTATCAATGCGCGTGACGCCATGGATCATGAAGGAAAATTGAAAATCGCAGTGCGAAAAACAGCGGTACACGACATGGTGTGTACTTCGTGTCAGTTACCCTGCGATGGTCACTATGTTGAGCTGAGTGTCAGTGATACCGGCACGGGAATCAAACAGGAAACCATCGATAAAATATTTGAGCCATTCTTTACCACCAAGGAAGTTGGCAAGGGATCAGGCATGGGCTTATCCATGTCGCACGGCATCGTGCATACCCGCGGCGGTCACATCGTGGTGGAGAGTGAACTCGGCAAAGGCACCACATTCCGCCTGTTGTTTCCTGTAGCGGAACAACAGATGGCGAAAGCAAGCTAGGCCAACCTTCTTATATATAGGTAGCCGATGCGACTCTGGTCGATCCATCCCCGTTATCTCGATGCCAAAGGTCTGGTGGCGCTGTGGCGCGAAGGCTTGCTGGCGCAAAAAGTCCTGCGAGGAAAAACCAAAGGCTATAAAAACCATCCGCAGTTGCTGCGTTTTAAGCAAACCCGTCACCCCCTCGGCGCCATCGCCAGCTATTTGCGCCATGTCTGTGACGAGGCGGAGCAACGCGGTTATACATTTGACAGAAAGAAAATTAACGCTGCCAAATACAAAACAAAAATTGTCGTCACAAGCGGACAGGCCGCATATGAATTTGCGCATTTGCTAGGCAAATTAAAACAACGTGACCCATTAATCTATCAGAAGTATCAAAGCACTACGCGAATCCAGCTGCATCCGCTATTTAATAAAATCCGTGGTAAGGTGGCCGACTGGGAAATACGGTAATATCACCGGATGAACATCCTCGCCATCTCCGTAGCGATAGTCATTCTTAAGCAATTTTCTATCAAGATAGCCGTATGATTGATATTTAGAATCGGCGAATGATAGTAAGATTTTGCTTAAATGTTGATTTTAGGTGTTTTGCTTCAGTCACATTAGTTGCAGTCAGAATGGTGACACTATATGCAAATTACCGTTGCAATCGTCGTTGCAGCAACAATCGATGAGGTCTGGCGCGTTTATCCGACAGCGGATGACATCATTCAGTGGAATGCTGGCTCTGACAATTAGTATACAACCAAGGCTAATGTTGATCCTCGGG
>JAHECZ010000080.1 GCA_024641475.1 Gammaproteobacteria bacterium | reverse complement strand
CCAATTACGAAGACTTGATGGACCTGACCGAAGACATGCTGCGCAATATCGCCAAGGATGTGATCGGTACCACGCAGATCAGCTATCAAGGCGATAGCTACGACTTTGGCAAACCGTTTACGCGCATCAGCGTCAAAGATTCGATTTTGCATTTTAATCCCGAACTCAAGGCCGCCGACATCGAATCCGTCGATAGCGCCCGCGCCGCGTGCAAACGCCTGGGTATTGCGGTGAAAGACAGCTATGGTCTGGGTAAATTGCAGATTGAGATATTCGAAAAGACCGTCGAGCACCGTTTGAAAGATCCGACTTTTATTACCGCGTATCCCACCGAAGTGTCGCCGCTGGCGCGACGCAACGATCAGGATCACTTTGTCACCGATCGCTTTGAATTCTTTGTGGGTGGCCGTGAGATCGCCAACGGCTTTTCGGAATTAAACGACGCCGAAGATCAGGCCGAACGTTTTCGCATGCAGGCCGCTGACAAAGCCGCCGGTGATGAAGAAGCCATGTTTTTTGACGAAGACTACATCGTCGCACTGGAACACGGCATGCCGCCGACCGCAGGCGAGGGGATTGGTATCGATCGCCTGGTGATGCTCATGACCGATCAACCGTCGATTCGAGATGTGTTGTTGTTCCCGCACATGCGGCCGGAGTAGCAAACCTTTCCAGGCTGCGCTACGCTAGGATAGTATGAGCCCGACGATATTCAGGGAAAGAGGTTATCGGTTTTTCTTCTTTTCACGTGAAGAATCCAGGATGCATGTGCATGTTAACTGTGCAGATGGCGAGGCCAAATACTGGTTGGAACCGCACATTGAACTGGCGAATAACTTTCGACTTTCAGCCAACCAGCTCAGCGATATCAAGCAAATAATAGAGGTCCACTGCGATGAGTTCAAAAGCGCTTGGCAAGGACACTTCCCAGATTGAAGTCACCCATATTTCCAGCCATGGCATTTGGTTGTTAGCACATGGGCAAGAATTATTTCTGGCATATGAGGATTTTCCCTGGTTCCGTGATGTGTCGGTGGGAAAAATACTGAAAGTGGAAGAACCCACACCAGACCATTATTACTGGCCTGAATTGGATGTTGATTTAACGAAAGAAATTATTAATCATCCAGAGCGGTTTCCGCTCAAGGCAAAGTAATATCCAGTTTACGCGCACTGCGCCAATGAGGTTTCACTCGCCGGTGTCAGCATCTGCAGATGATTGGCGCGCACAAATTCCATCACATAATGACAGGCGGCGGGATTGGTGGTTGCCAGTTCGGGTGCAACCAGCAGGCATTTTTCACCGTTGATCATGCCGGGGACCAGCGACCCGGAGTAGCGTAAGCGACGATCTTCATCGTAGCTGGCAAAGGTAGAACAGACCCGTTCGATCCAGTCTGAAGGCCGTAACTTGCGGCCCGTGGCGTCTTTACCAAGAATTACATAGTACTCATTCGCAACAACCATACTGCTTCCTTAATAACTGTTTAATACACGGTATCGGCGATAGCCAATTTCCTGCAAGGTTTGATCCAGGTGCTTCCTACGACTGTATCGGTGCCAAACAGTTCAAACAATGTTTGATAACCACCCGATTGCATTATTCAAATTACAAAATGATTAAACACAATTGTGTTACATCTTAAAAAAACTTGCGCGGAACCGGTGCACAGCACGATCAGCGCGATCTATTTCGATGCAAACCCGGTGAAGCACATCACTCATTGCAACACAGGCATATTTAATTAGTGTGAAACAATAACGGCACAGTCCGATAAAAATGAAGCAACGCAGTGAGCGCCATCACGAAAATAAATGAACGATGGCGCCGTAACGCAACGTTGCCAGCAAAGGCTGGGGGACCAACTCAACGGGACGGTAACATCCGGACATGATTGTTAGCCGCTACGACTGACTTCTGCCAAAGACCGCAAAGCGCTCATATCCCAACAGCCAGGCTGTTAATGGCGTCACAAAGCCAGCCTGGACGGGGTTTTGCCCCTGTTGCCCGACTGGTTTCGTGCCGGACCCTGGTGTACGATTCATCACCATAAGACCAATAAACTTGGTAATCCTGCAGGCTTACCCGGGCGGTAGCGTGTCCAACGGGCTAGTTACCGTAATCCCCGGTTTATTCAGCACATGCGTATAAATCATCGTCGTCGACACATCCGCATGCCCCAACAGCTCCTGCACGGTGCGGATGTCATAGCCCGATTCCAACAAATGCGTCGCAAAAGAATGCCTCAAGGTATGGCAATTCACTTTCTTATTTAAGTCGGCTTTATTTGCGGCCTCCTTGACATGTTTTTGCAAATTGTTCTCATGGATATGATGCCGCCGTACGGCATTCGATCGTGGATCAGCGGACACTTTCGAGGATGGAAATACATATTGCCATTTAAATTCTTTTGCCGCCGTCGGATATTTACGTGCAAGTGCATCGGGTAGGTAGACGTCACCTAGCCCATGCGCCAAATCCTCACGATGCGTTTCACGGGTTGTCTCGATCTGTGCGTGCAACGTGGTGACCAGACGTTGTGGTAACGGCACAACCCGATCTTTACCACCTTTGGCGTTACGGATAAGAATTTGGTGATAATCGAAATCGATATCTTGTATGCGTAAACGTACGCATTCCATCAAACGCATACCACAGCCATATAATAAGTTTGCCATGAGCAACGCTGTGGCATGATTCATCACGGCCAGTAAGCGTTTGACTTCGTCACGACTTAACACCACCGGCAAGCGACGCGGTTTTTTTGAGAAGGCAAACTTACCAAGCTCGAGAGACTCATGGCCCAACACATGACGGTAAAAAAACACCAATGCACTGAGTGCCTGTGTCTGTGTGCTACTGGCAACCCCACGCTTGATCACCAGATACTCAAGGTATTGAGTGATGTTGTCTGCATTAATATCTAATAGATCATTAAACTGGGAGAAACGAATAAATCGCGCAATCCACAACTGATATGCTTGCTCGGTTCGAATCGAGTAGTATCGTATCCGGATTTCAGCGATTAATCGTTGATGTTCCTTCGGAAAGGCTGTCTGGAATTGAGTAAGAAGGCTGTCCTCTGATTTATTTCCCGGCGTGGCCTGAGGGTTGGACTTGTCAGGCAAGGCTGTTGTCACATAGTCCCGTGCCACAGTGGCATGGGTAGGTGGAAGCTCTCGGACAGAATCTTTCCAGTATTGCCAGTTAAAACTGTTTACCCATGACGTCTTCACTAGTTCCACAAACAGGATTTGTAACGCTGTGACAATTTGCCTAAATTGCCAATCTTTAAGTGAGGATTTTCTGCCTTTGCTTTTGAGATAGGTCTCAATGGTAAGGGCTTTATGCTGAGCCAGTTTCAACTCAGGATGCGCCTGAATATACTGCTCCGCATGGCGAACATACCAACGCACGGACTCCGGTTTGATACCGTAACGAATTGATTTATTGATAAATGTGTCCCAGAATCGGGAAATAGTAATATCTGACATGATGCTATCCTTAGCAAATATGCTGGTTTACGATATCCTTATCGCGAGGTCGATTATGTGGCAAAATTCCAAAAAGAACAACCCGACTTATATAGAACTCTGTATAAGACCTGAAATTACAGAACTCTGTCTAATACACTGTTAGCGATTAAATATATGACTAATAAGCGTCTACTCGTCATAATTGTCGTAAGTCTCGGAATTATCGGAATGCTAGGCTCAGCATATCCATTTATTGCCTCAATGGCACCTATTGAAAGAATCCCATCGAATGGTTTTGAAATAGATATATCTGATTTGTCTGTTAACAATTCAAAACTCATCATTATGCAAGAGAGTAAAAAAATAGAAAGCTTGTCATCTACATCCTGGGTATCAGGAAAATCTCTGCTAGTAGTGAGAGGGGATAAAGACTATTACTTATATAGACTTCCAATTTGGGAAGGGAAAGTAATAATGCCTTGGCACTTCTGGGGACAACATGAAGGATACTGCCCGGATATTCAAGTTGGTACCTATAATGGAACAAAGGTTATCAAATGTGGAACGCCCAATTATTCAGAATTTCTAACTAAGCAATGGTACTGGTCGATTGTAGGGAAAAATCTAGGAAATGAATTGCCAAATTTACAATCGGTTCATTTTATAAAGAGTGGCGATAAGATAATTGCATATGAACCTACAACACAACATCGCTAACAAGGGCATCAAGTTCGCCGCTGCGCGGCTTGGACCTCGCTTACGCTCGGCCACTTATGCTAAACGTTATGTGTAAATTATGAATATCAAACCGGGTGTGAAATTACTTCAAGAAGCTGAAGGAAAAGGAGTTGAGGTTAAGAAGGGCGATATTGTCGAAGTTAAATTAAATGGATGGCTAAATGAAGGTGAAAAGATCCAATCAAATCATGTTGAGAGCATAAAACTAGGCAGCCGCAAAGTTATACCTGGAATTGAATATGCAATTGAAGGAATGAAGGTTCATGGGATAAGGAAAGTTAAAATAAGCCCGCACTTAGGCTATAAAGATAAAGGGGTTGAGGGTCTTATTCCACCAGATGCAATACTAATATATGAGATAGAGGTGTTGGATGTTAAGTAAAACACATAACAACCGCATCAAATCGCCCGCAAAAATACGCGGGCTCGGACCTCGCTACCGCTCGGCCGTTTATGCGGAACGTTAGAGCTTTAAATGAAAAATAACATTGAATTTCATAAAGGTTTGGCTATAGGTATTACAATACTTTCATATACTATTTTAATAGGTGGAATATTGATTTCTGAATTATTTGTATCAAATAAATTACAAACAAAAATATCAATAATGACCCCAAGAGTACTAATTATGTCATTAACAATATTTTCCGGGTGGGTAGTAAGTTGTATAGCATTCTTACTATCTGTGTCAGCGTTGTTTTGTTGCAAAAAGTCAAAATCTTTATATTTTAGCCTGGTTGCAAGCGGGTTATATACAATATCAATGGGTGTTCTCTATGGAATACAAAAGCTCTAACACGGCGTTCAAGTTCGTGCGCTTTGCGAACCGGACGCGCCAAACTGCGGCGCGCCGCTTAACGCCACGTTATGTGCCTTAGGAGAAAATTGAGATATTCATGAAATCTTATTTGTTAAATAATCAAAGGAATGAAATTATGAAAAAACTGATATCAATAATTATTTTTATTATTTTAGTTGTCCTTATTATTTTATGGTTAAAAGGAAATGCGATGAGAGAAATTAGGACCGAAATTGAAATCAAAGCCTCGCCGGAAAAGGTATGGAGCATTCTTACTAATATTAATAATTGGAATACATGGAATCCGATTGTAGTTCAAGCAAGTGGGACCCCAACCGTGGGATCTGAACTAACAATTACAATGCGAGGTGAGGACGGTAAAGATGGTCCGAAATATACACCGCTAGTAACAAGCTTTAAAGAACCAAGCTCATTTGAGTGGCGGGCAATAATGATGTCTGAATTCATGTTTTCTAATGGCCGAATCTTTAAACTGGAAAAAACGGATTCCGGTACCCGGCTAACAAATGCAGAAACTTTTAAAGGTATGCTTGTGCCCCTGTTTTGGAGCAAGCTTAATAGTCATGTCCCTTTAATGTTGGCAGAAATGAATGGTGCATTAAAAAATACAGTGGAGAAAAATCCTAACTAATTTTACAAATTAGAGCGGATAAAAATGGCACATAACAAATCGTTAAACCAGATCGGCGCAAAAGACGCGCCTCCTGGTTAACTCAAACGTTATGTTTTGAAAAAGCCAAATTGAAGAAGCCACTTATCAAGATACTAAGAGGTCTTCTTGCAATCTGCCTATTAGTTGCTGGGGTATATTGGTTCGTTACCAGTGCGCAAGGCTGGTACCAGGCTGGATTACCAGTCTTAACAAGCGGCGAAAAAGGCAAAGATGTCTTTTCTGGCCTCTTGTTCTCGGTCTCGTTTATGCTCTATGGAGCTTGGGAGATTTTCAGGCTTGTCAAAGAAAACAAAACATAACACGTCGCTCGTGCCGACACCGGGGACAATGCGCCAAGTTTCCTGTTGTGTCCGTGGCCGGTGCGGCACACCTCTGCGTTAGAACGCAATAAGAGGGGAGACAATGCATAAAGAACAAATAGTAGGCCTTGCTGTAAGGCTCTTTGCCATATTTTTACTTATATATACGGTGCGGTATTTAAGTGACTATATTCATGTTCTTATGGGCGAATCCTATTTCAAAGGAAATACTACACCGCTAATCATATTAACTTTAATACCATTTATTATTGTTGTTTTGTTATGGTTTTTCCCTCTTAAAGTTGCAACAAGGCTGATACCGAAAATAGAAAACACAGAACCAGCCGTACAATTAGGAAATAATGAAATCGAACATATTGCTCTCTCTTTATTGGGTGTTTGGGTATTGGCAAGTGCAATACCAGATATTTTTTACTGGACTACTTTCGCTTATATGATAAAGAGCTCAGGTATGGTGTTAGGTGTTCTTCGTCCAGAAAATGTTGGTAATATCGTTGCTACAATCAGTGAGATAATTATTGGTATTTGGTTAATCGTTGGCTCAAAAGGAATTGTCGGCATTGTTCGGCGGTTACGCTATGCAGGTAGATGAGTTGCGTTCTAACAATGCGTTCAAGTGCGTGCGCTTCGCGCACCGGACGCGCCAAACTGCGGCGCGCCGCTTAACGCAGCGTTAGGGCTCAATAAGAAATGGGCACAATTGATAAGAATATTATTGAAAAGGCGGGTGCACGTGGCTGTGATAATAGTGATTACAATATTGTAAAAACGACGTGCTGTAATTCGTATTTAGTGGAAGACGACGAATTAAATGACGTTTATTTTGATCCTGAAGATTTAAAGAACGTAATTGATGTTACCCATTCAGGTGAGTGCCCAATATGCGGCTCAAGCACATGGGACTATAAGAAACTAAACGAATGGCCTAAAGAAAAAACAAAGTGGCAATGGGCTTACCACCAGAACCAAGAGTTTGTTGATAAATGGCTAAAGAAATAGCCCTAACAACGCCATCAAATTCGCTCCCTTCGGTCGCCGGACCTCGCTACCGCTCGGCCGTTTATGGCAAACGTTAGGCATACATAGAATGACATTACATGGCCTTATACAAGATGTATATTCATCAGTGCCAAAAGTAGAAGAATTTAATAAAATTGCTCTTGAAAATCATGCCACTGTTAGTGAATTGCTAGATTCAATAGCAAGAGACGTGGCAATTGGATATATGAACAATATATATTCGTGGCAATTTTGCGATGTTGTGATGAATAACTTGTTTTCATTTGTTAGTGCGTGTTTACGAATTGAAATACCAGAATTCACATTTAAAGTTTATGTTGCATTTGATGAGGGCGAATACTTGAAAAAACCAGGTAAAAATATTTTAAATGGCGAGCCACTTACAAAGTCACTTCTTGTGCAATTACTACAGAGGCAAAATGCCTAACACCCGCATCAAGTACGCGCGCTGCGCGCGCCGGACCTCGATCCCGCTCCGCGGTTTCTCGGCCGCTTATGCGGAACGTTATGTTTCAATATGAATAGTGAACAATATTTTCACGCGCTTGACTTAGAACGAGCCGGTAATACACAGGAAGGAATTGCGTTGTTGTTAAAACTTGCTAATGAGGGTGATCCGTTAGCTCTTCTTGATATGTCAAATAGGTATTTTTCAACGGAAGGTTATACATATCAAGTTGCTGATATTAAACCCGATGAAAAGAAGAGTGAGAATTGCGCAATCCTTGCAAAAGAACGATTAATCGCGTTAGCTGAAGTAGGGGATGGCGAAGCAATGAGGATGTTGGCCCTTACCTATTTAGGTCACTGGCATCCTATACTTGAGAAATCTATAGATAAAGCAGAAAAATTGTTGCTAAAAGCATTTGATACTAAGTGTTATTTTGCTGCTAATGATCTTGCCTTATTTTATATAGGTAGTGATATAAAAAAGGCAAAATTTTATTATCAGGAAGCAGAAAGAAATAATTGCAGAGTAATTCATGATGATAGACTTGAAACATAACAACCGCGTCGAGTGTGACCTCAGGGACGCTACGCGCCCTTCGGCACCTCACGCGGAACGTTAGGTGTAATAATGATAAGAAAGATACTTGGAGCTTTAGGCATAGGGGCAGTATTAATGACTCAAGCGAACGCAATGGATTTACCAGCACCATACAAAACTGATGAAGCAAACTTCATTTATAATTTACTATTTTGTGATAAGCCGTCTCTATTTAAGCCAAAAGATCAATCCAAACCTACATACTGGGAAGTGGCTTTATTTTCTAAACCAAATGAAAAAGAAATAAGAAAAATTGCAGAAAGTACAGAGGAAGAAAGTCGCATTCGCGTATTAGCATACAATTGGCTTAGGAGTAACTCTCATGCAGTACCTAAAGGTTTATTGCTCGGCGTAATTGTAGAAGTTCCATTAGAAAATGGTCTTGATGTATTAGCGGCATATCCTGATGGAAGGGTTAGATATATAAACCAAACAGGTAAAATGACTATTGTTGAAGGTGGGGCGCCGGCAATTGAATCTTTGGCTAAAGAGCTTGTTGCTAAGTCGAAAGTTGTAGTTAGTAACATTGGCCCGTGGGAAAAAGCACGATTGCCTGCTCCATCAAGAGGGAATATACGTCTCACCTTTTTAGTATCCGATGGTTTGTATTTTGGTGAGGGGCCTTTTTCATTAATGCAAAAAGACCCAATGGCTGCTCCAGTTATAAATAAAGCGGTTGAATTACTTCAGGCGGTTGTAAATGTATCTACAAAATAAAACACCTAACAATCGCATCAAAAACGCCCGCAAAAAACGCGGGCTCGGACCTCGCTACCGCTCGGCCGTTTATGCGAGACGTTATGCGTTAA
>JAHECZ010000079.1 GCA_024641475.1 Gammaproteobacteria bacterium | reverse complement strand
TCGCGGGATGAATCTTGAATTGCCGGTGCTATCTGAAGCCAATACCGGGCTGGACTTGGTGTATTCAAGTCCTTCAAAGAAAAAGTGATCGCCTATCTTGAGATCTGAAAATCGCATACGTATTTCTGAATTAATGGAAGAGTCGGATTATAAATCAAATATGCTGATTACAGTCTGTGCCTCTACCGAACCGGGAATCCTGCTTGTTCTGCAGGGTCGCACATGAACAATGCATATCAATGCTGACAGGGTAAGTCACTATTGAAACGCTAAATTAATGTTAATGTGATGGCGGCTGTGCATTCCTTCTTGAGGACCCTCTGCGTAATTTATTTGTTGTGAAAAAAAGGCGGCTCACGCCGCCTTTTTTACAACACCTGCCAGATTTAAGCGAATGCTTGGCCGGGTTTGGCGCCGAGCTTCTTCAGGATCATGGCCAGCGGGCAGAATCCGGTAAAGGCCGACTGCAGCACGTTGAAGCCGACAAATGCGGTTAACCACAGCCAGTTAATATTATGTAATTGCGATAAAGCCAGGCTAAGCAGGATAATGCTGCCAGCAAAGGCCATAACTATACGATCGATACTCATTTTAAGATTCTCCAGTTAACACACCAATAAAAACAGGCCAAATTATACGCAATAAATGGGTATTTGGTTAGTGGGTGAAACCAGAATGCGAACCATTCCTGCCAGCACTTAAATGGGGCAGTCATAACAGACTACTGAAATGAAAGGGAATTTATACGTACCCCGGACAGGCTCCCCTTTTTATTCACATGCGATATAAAAAAACCGTGGTGTTTCGGCAGGCGGACAGCTCAGCGGATGAATCGCAAGTTCGCTATTTAAATTTCCCGGTTTTATCTGCCCATATCTCCATCGCATTACACGACCAGGGTTGCCGTAGCGAGGTTTGAGCCGAGGCGCTGAAGTGATCATAGCGTTGCTTGGCTTTGGCTTGAAATATTGCCTTCCATGCAACCGTCGCATTTGCCTTGGGATCTAAGCCTTTAGCGATACGTGCATATATATATTTATAACGCTGTTTATGCGTCATGCGTTTGATGTTGGCTAATTTGCTCATGTCAGTAAAGTAAATGCAGATTTTGTCAAAATCATTCGGTGTATAGTCAGCCGCAGAATAAATGGGCAGTGACACAACAAATAAAAATAAGAGTATGGGTTTAAATAAATGCATTATGTTGTGAGCCCTCATTGCTGCGATGGTAACGGTTACTCTGTATCGGGAAAATACGGTTCAGTGGAAATAACTGCTTATTAGGATAATTGCGTTCTGCCCCATCGTGAATTTCTTTCGCAGCTCAAAAAGTAAGGTATTAATCCCGAGATTAAATCAGTGGCTTGATTCAAGCCTTGTCAAATAAGGTCGATATTAGCGTTAAGTGAAACCAATTGGCAGTGTGGGGCCAGGACATGTCTGATTTTCAAAAAACTGAAGCAGTTACCGAACAATGGCATGATCTGGTCGAGGCAGCTGAACAAAACCATGGCATGTCGCTTAATGATGACATTGAAAGTTACCTGTTGTTTTCCATAGCAAAAAACACCAAACACCCGGGCCAGGCAGTCAAGATCATGGCAATGGCATATTTACGCGGTGCACAGCAAAGCGTTGTGATGCAGCAGGCCGGTAAGCATGAGTCGGAAAATTTCTCTTCGGTGAGCCTTAATTACTATCTCAAATATTATATGGAGCTGGTTCGTGGTGTCTATCGCGTCATTATCGCCGCAACCCAGCGCAGGTAATCCGGTACGTAGCGCGAGTACCGAAAGTAAAAATTAAATGAAGCGATATGTCGGGAAACGTACCGCTACTTTGATATTACCGGGTAAAAATCAGGCTAATTAAATAGCTATCCTGCCTTATGGACTAAAGCCCCGCTGTAATGTCTGGCGTCGTGTAAACAAGTTTTGTGTGAATAAGACGCATTTCAAACAGGATATTGATATCATGAACCGGGTGAATTCAGCCGATATAGTCTCTACAATTTAATGATTCGGGCCCATATCACATGACATCTTCCAAACATCACGCAGAAGACAAATTTGTCGCACTGGCCAGTATTGCAGCCGAATTGAACTCGGTAATGGCGGTCGCCTGGGGCGTATCGCTGGCTGCAAAAAATGCCAAAGTGATTTCTGCACAGTCCGGTGACAAAGGGCTGGGTTTTCAGCCAATTACCGAATTTATTGACGAAATCGCGCAACAAGCCATGCAAGGCGTGCAAGACATCAATAATGAAGCCTTGCACCTGACTAAAATCGCGGTTGCCGAACAACGCAGTGTGGATGCCTTCCGCCGGTTTGATTCAGTAAGAAACAAAAATGACAAGGCGCGCTATATTGGGAGTATGTCGATCGCCATGCAGCGGGTGGAACAGCATATGCTTGAGTCAACCCAGGCCATGAAGAAGAGTCTGCGTAATCTCAACGCACTGCTCGAATCCATGGATGAATGCATGTTGTCGGCGCGCGCGATTGCCTCGGTGTCGCGAATTGTTACCTCCAACGCGCAGGAGTACAGAGACAAACTTGCACTGGTGGCCGATGACCTCGATAAGGCCACCGTTTTTATAAAAGAAAAATTATCTGACAGTTACCAGCACCTGAAGAATGTCGACATGCGTAGCTCCAGGTGAACCGTATCAGCGACAGGAATTAAAATGAAAGCGACAAAACTGTTTGATCAGGGACACCAGTGGATTATGTTCGGACGCGATCCGGATAAACCACAAGGTATTATTGATACCAATCAATACATGGTGCTGGCCGGTAATCGTGCCTTGTTGATGGACCCTGGCGGGATCGAAGTATTTGCACCGATGTTGGGTGCTATTCTGCATCATGCCAAGGTCGAACAGATAACTGATCTGTTTGCCTCGCATCAGGATCCGGATATTATTTCTTCACTTGGTCTGTGGGACCAGGCATTGCCCCATGCAAAGTTACATGCTCCCTGGATATGGGAAGGATTTCTGCGCCATTTTGGTATGAACAATATCCAGTATGCGCCTATTCCGGATGAAGGGAGCCGCGTTAGCATCGGCCCGGTCGATCTTGAATTTATCCCGGCGCACTATCTGCATGCATCGGGAAATTTTCATGTGTATGATCCGAAGGCAAAAATTCTCATGAGTGGTGATGTGGGCGCTGCCCTCGAGTCGACAGAATCCCCGCTATTTGTGGATGGCTTTGAGGAACATATTCCAAAAATGAAAATGTTTCACCAACGCTGGATGCCGTCAAACCGCGCCAAAAACGACTGGATTAAACGGGTACGGCAACTGGATATCGAATACATGGCACCACAGCATGGCAGAATATTCAAAGGTGATGATGTAAAACGGTTCCTTGACTGGTTTGAACAACTGGATGTTGGCGTGGCGATACAGGCAGAGAAATAAAGTTCAGTAGCAGAATCGGAGCTCAGCGGCAGGTCTGGCTGTTGTTTCCGAGACCAATGGTATATTGCCACTGAGTCACCGGAGAAGTACTGATAGAGTAATACATATAAAGCGACGAAGTGTCGCGCCTGTATCCAGGCAGGCGTGTCCACGCTGAGATGTCGTTTTGCGGAAGAAAATGCGCCGATGTCGCTGCAGTGCAAACCCGGCACACGCGCCAATTCCGCCTGGTACAGCCCCAACAGCTCACTAATCTGTAACACCGCTCGCGTTAAGGCCACGGTATCCGGCAGCTCGTTGAGTTTGATTTGGTGCATGACTGCCAACTTAAGGTTTATAATCCTGGCGTATCAATGAGGCCGGTTTGTGTCTCAATAATTCCACCGAAACAATTTGCCATGGATTTAAACTCGCGACACATGATTATCCCTTATCAACAGTTATCGGCAGACGCGCTCCAGTCCCTGCTCGAGGATTTTGTCACACGTGATGGTACCGACTATGGTCAGGAAGAAATGAGTATGCAGCAGAAAGTCGCACAATTATTAACGCAGTTAAAAAAAGGCGAGCTGTTGATAAGTTATAATGACGCGACACAGTCCTGTGGGTTAGTGACGAAAGCAGATGTTGTCTCGATTGAAACATAAATAAAAAATGTCGTAACAATAAAAAACAGATATTATTTGTGCTTCCTGTTTAATCTAAAGATTGATAATGAAAAATACCGACAAATTATCCTGTATCACCTATCTGGCAAGCCCTGATACAAATGCAGCAGATGTCACGGCGATTGCCATGCTCCAGCAAATCAATTCCAGCTATTTTCTGGCGCGGCGTGGCTATGCGCTGGGATGGATAGGTCTGGCAAGCGAACAACAGCGGCTGGCGGTGGCTGAAGAAAAACAGGCCTGGCATGGATCTGCTGCGGTGTTTTGGCCGGGGATATTGACGGAGCAGTTATCGCGGTTTACCAGTGAACTCGATACATCGTATCAGTTGTATCTGGATGTTCTGGATGGCGCTTCCTGTGCCGATTTGGTGGAAGCGGCATCGTATCAGCCTGCACTCAACGAAAAGTTCAACCTGGTGAGTTGCAGTTACGATGAAAGTGATTTGCAGCAAGTGGAACGTCTGGATTTTGAACCGGTGACACAGGCTTCCAGTGATGAAGTGGATACGGAAGTCTGGATGAAAGCCTCGTGGTTATCACACGAAGACGATGATGCCTCAATGCGGTTTCGTTTTTCCTTTGGCCTGGATGGTCATGAAGATGTCGCGGCGGATCCGTATCGACAAACACTGACCAGTCAACTGGCACAAATACTTTTCCCGGAATCGAAAATCATTACGGACAACGCTGGCCTTGCGAAAAATCTGCAACAGTTGCTCGAGGTCGATGCCATCGAATTTGTTGAACGCATTATATATTTTAATTCCCCGGACGGCGGTGCGCAATTTCATCAGGATGTCGAGCGCGGACACTTGGGGGTCATTTTTGCGCAAATGAGCGGGCGCACGGCTTGGTTGGCATTGTCAAAAAAGCAATTAATTCAGGAAATCCTCACGTTTTTAGCGCGCCAAGATGCGAAATCGCTGTTACCTACAGCGCTCGGTAAGAAACATCAAACGCAATTGTTCAAGTACGCGAACGATCCTGCCTATATCAATACATGGCTGGATCAGCGTGATAATGATGCGTTGGATATGTTTATCAATCAAACCCCGGCCTTTACGCAACAACTCGTCACCAATGGCTATGCTTACGTGTTACACCCCGGCGATGTATTGTTGTTACCGCAACAAGGCATGGATGATTGCGCCTGGCATAGTGTGTTTTGTCTGGACGAGGAACCGGGTGAGGCATTGTCGTTTGCCATGAAAAAGCGTGATGTACTTTAATAAAAAAGAAGGATTGATGTATTTATGAATCTGTTCCTGCGTTAATGTAAAAATAACGAAATCCCGCCCAGCAGGATCAACCACGCCACCACCCGTCGGAAAACCCGCTCATTGATTTTGAAATGCAGATGGTTTGAATTCCACATGGCTATGCCAAGTGGCAGGCTCACGATCAACATCATGTTGACGATGTCATGGGTGATCGTGCCATGGAGAAGATAACCGCCAGCTCTGAAAATATTCAGGGATAGAAAAAAGGCCAGGGCGTAGTTACGAATAGCGGTTTTTTCCTCAAACGTACCCAGTAAGCGCGTCATCGCGATGGGTCCGCTGATGCCAAACAGTGCCTGTGACGCTCCCGCTGTGGTATCGAGAATGCGCGCGGTGGTGACTCCGATCTTCAGTCGTCCCGGAAAGAACACCAGATAGGTGCCGGACAGGGTGATCATGCCGGCCAGTCCGTATTGAAAAATTTCCGGACGGAATTGGTAGAACAGATACAGGCCGAGGATCGAGCCGAGTACGGCGAACCCCAGCATGCTGAAGAGAAACTTCAGTTCCACGGTTTTGGGTGAACGAATCAACCCAATCGTGGCCACCATGATCTGGGGCATGAGAGAGAAAATCACCAGGGTTTTGGCGTCGATAAAAAACGTCATGACCATCAACATCATGATGGTACCAGCCAGCCCGAAAGTAATTTCAACGGTGTAGGCAAGAATGCAGACAACGGTTAACAGCAGAATAAGCATGGCTTGTTACAAGGTAGTTACCGAAGTAGTGATAATAACAGGATCAATGCAGTCTGGTTTTTCAATTCTGGCAGTGTCCAACGGCTTCCAGGTATCTAAATACCTGTTCCCAAATAGTATCCATTTACTACAAGATGTACGTGAAATAGATGATTTCGCGTCATTCCGGCGAAAGCCGTAATCCAGTTTTTTCAGGCTCCATACCTATGGATGCCTGCCTGCGCCGGTATGACGGTGCGCGCTTTTAACACCAATAGTGGATACTATTTGGGAACAGTTATTCAGTCCTTTGACAACTCAACAATTTTTTCATTGCTTGCAACGATCGTTCTGGCCATATTCTCAATCAATTTTTGCACGATATCGGGACGGGTGGCGAGAATACTGCGGAAATTTTCGCTATCAGCAACCAGGGTGTCACAATGGGAGGTGGCGGTAATCGTGGCGGTGCGCCGGGTGTGTGTTAATGCAGCGATGGCGCCGAAAATCTCGTCCTTTTTAACTTCACCGATTTCTTCACCTTGGCGAGTTACTTTGACCGTGCCATTTAACAGCGTAAACACTTCATCGCCTTCGGTATCTTCTTCAATAATTACTTCGCCTTTCTTGTATTCGCGGAATTCAGGAAGATATTCGGTATCCTGTCGGCTGAAATGACACATGAGTAATTGATAACTCTGACACAGGCAGGACAGATACTGGTTCCAGAGTTGCAATTTGGTTTTATCCGCAGCGATGGCATCCATAAATTGTTGGCCATCATATTCATCGACGCTGACCGGAAAATCGGTATCGTAGTAGGTCGCCTTGAGACGTGCTATCGCGTCGGCATTCACCAGGTCGCCTTTTTCGTGAATCACAATAAGTTGCTGATCAAATAGCTCATTGATTTCACCTTGTTTGATCAGATAAACCGATTTGGTGTGCGGATCGAGCGGGTTCTCCAGGTCGACGGCGAGATCGCTGGTTTTAATCGGACAGCCCTTCAATAGATCCGCTACGAGCGTGCGGCATTCCTGCCATAAGGCAATACAATTCTCTGGCACAATAAAATTATGATACATACGATTCGCTCTCGATGAATTTATGAATGTAATTTAAACAAAATTCAGGTCTGGAGTGTAGCCCAAATACCCACTATTTCATCATTATAGGCTGAAATTCAGAACCATGGGGTCAGCCTTACAGGTATCGGACACTCTCGATTTATCGAAATCGCGAACTAATTCCAGTATACCGGCACTTACGCTGCCAGCCAGGCATCGATTTTTTCCATCAATGCCTCCCGGGTCTGATAGCCTCGAGTGATAAATTCATGTCGATTACCCTGTTGCAATGCCAGGCTGGGGAAGCCTCTCACACTGGCCTGATAGGTACTCTGGAAATGCATTTGAATTTTGTGCTTTGCCGCATCGCTGTGAAAATTGTGCAGAAATTCCTGCTCTGCTACCCCATATTGTGTGGCCAGATTAGCCAGTATGTGGGGTTGCGTCACGTTATTCTGGTCGATGTAGAAGGCCAATTGGATGGCGCTGAAATAGCTGAATATCTGCTTTGGCCTGAGTTCGCCGAGGCTGATGACGGCTCGACAGGCAGGTTCGGTGTCATAGATAAATCCTTCGGGCAATGCAGCATCGACTATCGCCAATGCGCCGACACCCAGTTCCTGCATCTTACGGGCAGCAGCACGCAAACTGACATCCGGACTGATCGAGTCGACATGTGTGGTCATTAACTCAAGAAATTTCATCTTCAAAGTGAGCAGATGTTGACCAGGATAAAGACAAAAGCACTGCTATCAAAAATGGTAAATCTCTAACCAATGTTCACATTTCCTAAAAACTGTTGAAGTGCAGCCGGGCCGAAGCGTGATATTGATCACGTATTGATCGGTTTATTCAGCAAATACGATAAAGAAAGTGTTTGCTTGGTTCGATGAGTAAGTAGTATGTGTACTAATTCATTGAATAATAAGACCTTAAGTATCGCAGTTGCCAGCGTGTTGATGTGTCTGGCAGCAAGTGCACACGCGCAACTGATGAGCCTGCCCGGATTTTACGAAGATCACTTTCGCGTTGAGGCAAGCAATGATAAAGAAGGGTCGAAGTTACGGACACAATTTGACTACAAACCCGATGATACATTTTTTACGAGCAATTCGCTAAAAATCAGTAACGATGGTTTTGAGAACCACACAGCTTTAGGTATCGCACAAAGTTTCGGCGCGGTCCAGGCCAGGGCAACCTATAAGTTAAATCAATTAAATTATGCAAGCGGACAGAGCTTCAGTGATGATATGTACTTTGATTTGCAATATCACTCTCTGCGAGTGCAGCATCGCCAGGAAAAAGCCACGCATGTTTCATCGATCGGAATTCCTTATGAATTGAGCGGAGCGCATTTTGATTTGGCTGCCAGCTATACTACACAAGAAAATTCGCCTGATACCACGAATGCATACAGTATTGTCTCGCAATTAAACGGAGTGAAGGTCGCTGCCGCATGGCAACGTAGCAGCGGGGTAAGCTGGACTGACGTAAGCTCAATTTACCGGCTGTCGTATTGTTGGCTGGTGAAATTAAACTATTCCGATCACGGTTCAACAGCGCAGCAGCAGGTGCGGAGTGAATACACCGGCCGATATTTCCGCTTTGCCAGTGAATACACTTCGATTAGCGATATCGGCTTGCCCAGCCATAATATAGGCGCCTTCGATATTGAAAAAACTATAAAAATCGCCTCGTTGAAAATGCGTGTTGGTTACGACGACCTCAGCGAAAGAACCTCGTTATCATTCAAAATTGAAAGCCATTTGGTTTTCTAAATAGCTGTTCTCAAATGGTATCCACTTACTACAAGATATACGCGAAATAATAAATTCCACGTCAT
>JAHECZ010000078.1 GCA_024641475.1 Gammaproteobacteria bacterium | reverse complement strand
CGATACCGCCATTATGGATCCCTTCATGGACGAACCTACCCTGATTCTGACCTGTGACGTACTGGAACCGACCACTGGCCAAGGCTATGAACGTGACCCACGTTCACTGGCCAAGCGTGCCGAAGCGTATTTGAAGTCGACCGGCATTGCCGATACGGCATTCTTCGGCCCTGAACCCGAATTCTTTATCTTCGACGACGTTCGCTGGGGTTCAACCATCAGTGGCTCCTTCTGTGAAATCGATTCCGAAGAAGCTGGCTGGAATACCGAAAAAGTATTTGAAAATGGCAACATGGGCCATCGTCCTGGCGTCAAAGGTGGTTACTTCCCGGTACCACCTGTCGATCAGTTACAAGATATCCGCTCAGCCATGTGTCTGGCCCTCGAAGAAGTGGGTGTCAAAGTAGAAGTGCATCACCATGAAGTGGCTACCGCTGGACAGTGCGAAATCGGCACACGTTTCAACACACTGGTTACCCGTGCTGACTGGAACCAACGTCAAAAATATGTAATTCATAATGTCGCGCATGCCTATGGTAAAACCGCAACGTTTATGCCCAAGCCAATCGTTGGCGACAACGGTTCAGGTATGCATGTGCATCAGTCTTTGGCTAAAGGCGGCACCAACTTGTTTGCGGGTGACAAATACGCTGGCTTGTCTGAAATCGCGTTGTACTACATCGGCGGTATTATCAAGCATGCTCGTTCACTGAATGCGATTTGTAACCCCGGTACCAACAGTTACAAACGGTTGGTACCCGGTTTTGAAGCGCCAGTGTTGTTGGCTTATTCAGCACGTAATCGTTCTGCATCGATTCGTATCCCCTGGGTTGCCAATCCCAAGGGTCGTCGTATCGAAGTACGCTTCCCGGATCCCACTGCCAATCCTTACCTGGCATTCTCTGCGATGATGATGGCCGGTTTGGATGGTATCAAAAACAAGATTCATCCAGGCGAAGCCATGGACAAGAACCTGTATGATCTGCCACCAGAAGAGCTGAAAAAAGTTCCAACGGTATGTCACTCACTCGATATGGCACTCGAAGCGCTCGACAAAGATCGCGAGTACCTCAAACAGGGCGGCGTGTTCACGGATGATTTTATCGATGCATACATTGAACTAAAGATGGCTGACGTCACGCGTATTCGTATGACCACGCATCCTATTGAATTCGATATGTATTACAGCTTGTAATCGAATAAAGCGACGGTGGAGTTGTACCGTTGTAGTGAATCAGAAAGGGCAGATCGAGAGATCTGCCCATTTTGTTTTGGAAATAGTGAATAATATTTCCCTGGCTGAATTTCTATAATGCAGGTTGCGGAAGTACGCCATCTAATTGAAACTGTGAGAGCGCGAACTGTTGGTAAAGTAGCGGTTCATTACCGTAAAAGCTAACACTGGCTTCGCGGGTTTCGCACAAACAAGTACGTTTTTCATTTGGTTGGTTAGCGGCGAGTGCCTTGGGTGAAAATATACCAACATTGATACCCTGCGCAGGATCGCGCGCTGAGACATATTCAAAGATTTCTATGCCAGCTTGTCTTAAGTAGTTACCTAATTGTTGTGTCGCGGAATAACTGGAGGGATTGGTTAGCTGTTTTTTATATTTGTTGCATGGCGGGTGTTGTAGCGCAATTCCATTCAGGCTGTGGTAGCGGGCAGTGAAAATCAGATGTTGTGTCAGTAATTTGCCCGACGGCGGCGCAATACTCATGCCTTGCCAAAAAACAAAGCGGTAATAGGCGGCTTCATATAACAGAGTTGTAATTGACAAGGAACCATAAAATAACCCTGGTTCGAGCCTTGAGCCAAATCGAGAACCATACGGCAGAGGTGGATAGCGAAATGGCGTGGAAAGCAGGTAATGCAATGCAAATGTATTTTCAGTTTTTTTAGGTTTAATATTATCAATTAGATGCTCAAGGATTTCCTGTTCGCGCAAGTTATCAATTAAATCATTTGTGGCAACCTGTTCCTGGCTTTCGACGATCCGTAACAGTTCACCGCTTAGTGAGTATGGTGCAAAGTGATCCTTGCAAGCGCTCCAGATATCCATATCAGAGGTTTAGGAGAATGCAGAAGCGCTAAATTTTGCCGCGCATGGCATCAAGGTATTCAACGACGCGCAATAAACCCTGGACGTTATGAATTTGTTCAGCAGGAACGCCACGCGTATGATGGTTGGCGGTATGCATCCAATGTTTCATATCAGGTTGTTTGCCGCCAACAAGCACATAGAGACTGCGATAGCAGCGAATGAGTAATAGTGCTAATTCACCACTTTTGCTTTGCGGGTCAATTCCACGTGTGAGGCTGGTACGGTCCTTACCGATGACCTGACCGACTGTGGATTGGTTCAATCCCAGCGCCTTGCCAGCATTAAGTAAAGCTTTTGAAAGTACGACAGGCGCTTCATTGTGAAGCGGGTCAATCGGACTTGAGTGACGGATTTTTTGTGGCATATTCACAATATAGACCTATTATGCTGTATTTTCAACTTACCATACGTTAAAAGACATTAATTATATTCTGTGTATAAAATCAGAGACTTAGACGTGATCAAATAAATTGCCGCTACACTTTAAGGTATGGAAACAAAAATCCTTATCCTGCCTGGATTTGGAAATTCCGGGGCTAAGCACTGGCAATCCCAATGGGAAAGGACCGGCCCTAATTTTATACGTGTGCAACAGCGGGATTGGAATAAGCCGGATTGTGCTGAGTGGGTGAGAACGCTGGACAGGGCAATCGGTGAATTAGCGAATCCACCGGTGTTGGTGGCACACAGCCTGGCCTGTCTGGTGGTTGTGCGGTGGGCTGTGCATCCTACGAAACGGATTAAGGGCGCTTTATTGGTTGCGCCACCCGATCCAGAAGGGCCAAACTTTCCTCCAATGGCAATCGGGTTTGCGTCAATACCACAAGTAAGACTGGATTTTCCCAGCATAGTCATAGCCAGTAGTAATGATCCTTATGGTTCACTCGAATATGCCAGACGGTGTGCTGTAAGTTGGGGTAGCCGTTTTATAAATATTGGTGACTGCGGGCATATAAATGATGATAGTGGCTTAGGTAACTGGCCAGAGGGTATGGCTCAGCTGGAATCGATAATTAAACAAAATCAGAGTGTTTGTGTATGATACGCGCAGAAGCGTTGCTGTGCCGAATGATATCGTAGGAGAGAAAGGTGAGTTTTAAGAATGTGGAAGTTAAAAAGAAAGCCAATGTATATCACGACGGGAAAGTCACAAGTAGAACCGTTATAACTCCGCAAGGAGAAATGAAAACACTGGGTGTGATGTTACCGGGAACATTTCGGTTTAGCACGCAGGCACCTGAGAGAATTGACGTCATTCAGGGCCATTGCCGAGTAAAAATAGCCGATGCGCAAGGCTGGACTGACTACGAAGCGGGACAGAGTTTTGATATACCTGGAAATTCATCGTTCGAAATTGAAATTGTGACCTTGCTTGATTACGTTTGTAACTTTGGCTAGAAAAAACACAATTATCATTTACTTAATATCTGGTAGAGCTGATCTTTCAGATGGGCCCGCTTTTTCTTCAAATCTTCAGTGTAAGCATCAGAGGGCGTTTCAATAGCCTGTTCAATACGATAAATTTCTTTATCAACAGTTCGATAATCTTCATAAAGATTAGCAAAGTGTTGATTTTTTGATTTTAGCTCGTGAATTCTGGCTTTATATTCTGGAAATTCCCTGGAAAGATCATGATGGTGCTCTATAGACATGTTGTTGCCTTTGATTCGATAAGTACGGCCAGTATAGGTTGAATTGTCAGATTTAAATTGAGCGAGATCAAAAAATGAGTAGTTTATGCGAACAAATTAAATAGCCTGTAAGGCTTTGTGTAAAGTGTCCTCAATTTGGCGCTTATACTGCAAATAGTGTATGGTTTGAACACCAGTAAAATCTTCGCCAAGTAAACTGCGTGATAAGTCAATATCTGTAATATAGATTGGATAGGTTGCTGGAGGCTGACGCAGTAACAGCATGTATTTTGCGACTTCTTGATAGAGTTTCTCACCATATTCCAAAGATGAAAATTCACGATCATTGCAGTAAATGTGCAGCGATAACGAAGAAGCGATATAGTCAGTAATAACCTGCAGACTGATGAAGCCCTGGACTTTGAACATGTTGGCAAGGCGATGTTCAATTAATTGCCAGTGCCCCAGCCGATCTTTGTTGATGAAATAAAATTCCAGTTGCGGCGGTTTTTCTGTATGTGTAGACATACTGCTGAAGAATTGCATGCGTTGATGAATATTGGTAAAAAACTGTTGAAAATGTTGAACCAGTGAAAAGGCATCATAAAAGGTTGTTTCCTGATTAAAATAAGAACCACGCTCATCGAGAATATGCGCAATAGCACGCTGACCCTGGATTTGTATAAAGCACTGCACGAAATTCGGACGATTATACCGATATAAAAAAGCGACGATATCGTCGTCAAAAGTACTCGGGTCAAACACAAAGTGTCTATATTCGCTGGATGGTCTGGCCAGATATTGACGTAATTTTTCCAGGTTACCTAATTTAGTCCAAATCAGATTATCTTCGTGAAGAGCCAAGACAAAATAATCCCATTCTATGGCGATGATATAGTGAGATTGAGAAATATATTTAGGATCATAAAAGCAGTTATAAATAGCATTGAATAACTCATCTATCCGTTTGGCAATCGAATTGCCGCGATAACTTGAATAACTGCAAGATGAAAGCTCGGGAGGCCGTTCACCTTTCGAAGGGGAATACCATTCCATCATAGCCTGGAGGCATTGAAACAAACCTTCAATTCCTGCGTAACTGGTGGTGAGCACTTCCTGCCATGAGGTAACAATTATTTGGTCAATACTGAGTGTCAAATTTTCAAGTTGGCCACCAAAGCGTA
Source organism: Gammaproteobacteria bacterium (assembly GCA_024641475.1). GTDB lineage: Bacteria > Pseudomonadota > Gammaproteobacteria > UBA6429 > Thiohalophilaceae > JACQBC01. The sequence goes on along the minus strand of JAHECZ010000078.1, from coordinate 4,054 downwards.
ATGAGTCGGTGCGGTTAGTTGTAAGATGTTCGCCTCGGCGAGTGCGGGTTATAAATGGATCGGCACCAGCATTGATGACGGTGACAATCTGGGTCATAAAAGCAGGTTTACGCAGGTCGGCAATATTATCCCGTTGAAGCAGAATATCATCGAAAGATTTTTCGAGTGTAGCGATAATTGATTGCAGTTCTTTATCTGAAAATTCACTATTTTTGGCATAAACTGCTGTAATGGTTCGTGAGGTAATAATTTTATTAAAGAAACACCAGGCTAATAATTCAATGATATTATGCGATCGCTTCATAGGCGTTGCAGTGGAAACTTCTGCTTCACCGACAATACCGCTGAACATAACCCAGTAATCAGTGTTTTCACTATCACGTAATCGGTGTAAAGATAAGTGGCTCTCGTAAAGATCATGAGTAATACCACGATAAATGATTTCAATCTTACCCGCCTTGCGTTCGAAGGCCGCATAGAGTTTTCTGCCTAGCACATTGAAGTCAGCAGGTTTGATCAATGTGGAAGAAGATTTGGTTCGAGCAAAATCGGATAAAAAACGATAGCTGTGGGTCATCTCACGAATTAGTGCGTTGCGTTCACGCATCACGCGCGGAATGTTCCAGCTGTCTTTACCATCAAGTATAAATAATTGGCTATTCGTCCAACCCCAGGCCTGGACTAGTTCACCTAAAATGTGGCGTCGCCAATGATCTTCGTTAGGTGAGATATTACTGAGTTTTTCATTGACCTTAAGATAAAAACTGCGGCGAATAAGTTCCAGGCGCTCCGGATCATTTTTGCGTTGTAAATATTCCTCAACTTTATGCAGCATCATTAAATAGGGGTCAAGTTTATTGATCTCATTTTCCCCCTGATAAATAGCTCGCTTGAAACGTGTACCAAGTAAATCTATATTAGGATACTCACTGGCGTAGGATTCCATTAACAATGTTTTGATTACGGATTTGTAAGGAGAGTGAATGCCTTTGTAGAGCAACCATAACGTAGCTCCATAAAATTCTTCGGCAGGGACGCGATTTAGTCCGCCAAAATCCAGATGGTCGTTGCTATGGATATAGCGCTTGGTTTTGATATCGGCAACATAAGCATCATAATTATTTTCTTGTTCTGGCGGGACCAGCCACCATAGAGGAAAACGACCTGCGATTAATAATCCGGTACGATAAAACTCCTCAAGGAGTAAATAATGCAAGGCGCTACCACTGCTTTCGCTGCTGAGTTGGCCGTGCTTGCCTTGTGCAAAACGTTCTGCGTCAACCAGAAATATCTTGGCATCCACCTCCAGAGATTGTGCAAATCGCTCAATCGCATCTGCCTTAAGGCGGAGCGCGTCATATTCCGCCTGGTCTATGGTATTGTCGTAACAGGCCCAGATATCAAAATCACTCTCACTGGAATAAGCAATCGTGCCTGTGCTACCCATGAGGTAAAGGGCGTGAATGAAATAGCGGCGATAGGCGCGTTTTTTATATGTAAAGCTTTTGGCAATACGTTTGGCAATCTGCAAGGTATGCGCACCAGGATTATAATCGGGAATCCCGGCAACCGTGTTTTTGTGAATGTAACCCGGCAGCAGCGGATGGTTGGTATGAAACAATAGCGGCAATAATTCGATAAAATCCAGCTGACGCAGACGCATGTCAGATTTGGCTCGAATTAACCGAGACTGATTTATGGCGAGGCAGCGTTGCTTGATTTCTTTGAAATCCGGCAATGCCTCAGTATCATTTGGAAGCTGTCTGACCATTTCCAACTTATCGGCGCCCTCCGCTAAACCTTCAGGAACAAAAGGGTGATGAGCAGGTACAGCGCCGAGACGTCAAATATTCGTCATTTAGCAAATGCTAAACGGTTAAAAGTGAAAAATTTGACGCAAATCGCTATAGTTCAGGCAATGGATGCCGATACAAATAACTTGCACAATAGAAGTACGGTGAGGATATGCTTGAACAACTAAATAGCAAGGACATACAAGGATTTTTGAATAGCCTGCCTGCACCATTAGCACTACTGGATCAAGTGGGCAAACTGGCGTGGTGTAACGACGGGTTTGCACGATTAACCGAGGAAACAGCGGCATCGCTTATCAGTAAACCGCGTACACAACTGCCGCTAACCGTCCAGGCGCTGATGCGCGACGGGCAAGCATCAATTGACATTGATGGCAATTCGTTAAGTATGACCTGTGTCGCTGTCACCATGGGAAGCCACACGTTGTACTATTGCAATGACGTGAGTTTATTGCAGCAAATGTTACTGGAACGTAACACGCTGCAACGCCAGCTCAATGAGTACACCCCGATAGATCCCAAGACAGGATTACTAAATTCGGCAACCTTGCGAGCGCACCTCGAGCAGGAGGCGGCACGCAGCCGTCGTTATGGCAATACCTTGTCTGTCTTGTTGCTACGTTTGAACAATCTTGCGCAGTATCGTCAAGCAGCGGGAGACGCTGCAGATGATCTGTTGCTTGCAATTGGACAAAGTCTCAAAGATCAGATGCGCTGGGCCGACGTTATCGGTCGCATGAATGACAATGAATTTTTAATCATCATGCCGGAAACGGCTGAGCAAGCTGCAGCTGATCTTTGCGGTAAAATACTGGAACAGATTGGCCGAATTGATTTGGCGGATGATGATTTTATCTTACAGGTGGATTTCGGCATGACGCAATGGCGCAAGGGAGACGATGTAAATCTTTTTATGCAACGTGCGCGTCATGAATTGGAAGCTGGAACGCCGAGCAAGATGGCGGTTTAGGTCACGGCAGAATGCCGCAGTAAAACTTAGGCTGATTGCGGGTAAATCGTGTAATTACCCTGGCAAGTTTAGATCAGTCGTTTTCTGGCACGTGCAATTGCAGCTTTCACCTGGTTGGGTGCTGTGCCACCGAGATGATCACGAGCGGCAACCGAACCTTCCAGTGTTAACACCTCGAAAACATCCTGTGCAATGACATTGGAAAATTGTTGTAATTCAGCCAGGCTCAATTGTGCCAGATCCTTTGAAGTTTCAATTCCATAGCGGACCGATTTACCGACGATTTCGTGGGCGTCACGAAATGGTACGCCTTTGCGTACCAGATAATCTGCAAGATCCGTCGCGGTCGAAAAACCACGCGCTGCCGCTTCGCGCATGCTGGTCTGGTTGACCTGTAAATTTGGAATCATATCTGCATAGACTTTGAGACAGCCTTTAACGTTATCGATGCAGTCAAATAAGGGCTCTTTATCTTCCTGATTATCCTTGTTGTAAGCCAAAGGCTGGGCTTTCATCAGGGTCAGTAGCGCCATCAGGTGACCAAAGATACGGCCACTTTTGCCACGTACCAGCTCGGGCACATCCGGGTTTTTCTTTTGCGGCATGATCGACGAGCCCGTGCAGAAGCGATCGGGTAAATCCACAAAGCGGAATTGTGCGGAACTCCATAAGATCAATTCTTCAGAAAAACGCGATAGATGCATCAGCAGGATACTGGCGAAGGCAGCGAACTCGATCGCAAAGTCACGATCACTGACGGCATCCAGGGAATTTTCAGCGATAAAATCAAAACCGAGTAAACGGGCGGTTTCGCTTCGGTCGATGGGGTAGGTGGTGCCTGCCAACGCAGCCGCACCCAGCGGCATGACATTGACGCGCTTACGGCAATCAGCAAGACGTTCGCGATCACGCTGCAACATTTCGAACCAGGCCAACAGGTGATGACCAAAAGTAATCGGTTGAGCAGTTTGTAAATGAGTAAAGCCAGGTAAAATTGTGGCGCTATGTGTTTCCGCCAGGTTGATGAGTGCCAACTGTAAACGACGCAACTCAGAGGCAATCGTATCAATTTCATCGCGCAGATAGAGCCGGACATCAGTGGCAACTTGATCATTGCGTGAGCGCCCGGTATGAAGTTTTTTGCCAACCGTGCCGATACGTTCAGTCAGGCGCGCCTCAATATTCATGTGAACATCTTCGAGGGACACAGACCAGGCAAATTGGCCGGAATCGATATCACGACGGATATCCTCCAACCCGGCGATGATGG
>JAHECZ010000121.1 GCA_024641475.1 Gammaproteobacteria bacterium | reverse complement strand
TTTTAGTCAGCGGATGATGCCGCGTGTTGCCGATTTGATGAAATCGGTAAAGTAGGCCACTTCCGCGCAGGCTGACGCCAACGATCCAAGTTTTGGCAGGGCCTCTTCCAGCGTCAAACCACTACGGTAAACCAGTTTGTAGGCATCACGCAGTTGCTTGAGTGTCTCTTTGGAAAACCCTCTGCGCTTCAGACCTTCAAGATTCAACCCGTGTGGATGGGAGGGATTGCCATTGACAATGACATAGGGCGGCACATCCTTACTCACCGCACTGCCCATGCCACAAAAGGCGTGACTGCCGATATGGCAAAACTGGTGTACCAGGGTAAAGCCGCCGAGGATGGCGTGATCGTCGACCGTCACATGACCGGCCAGTGAGGCGCCATTGGAAAAAATGACATTATTACCGACGATACAATCGTGCGCGACATGGATGTAGGCCATTAACCAGTTATCGTTGCCGATCCGGGTGATCCCGCCACCATCGGCCGTGCCGCGATTGATAGTGACGAATTCACGAATATGGTTACGGTCACCGATCTCCAGGATCGACTTCTCACCGTGAAATTTTTTATCCTGCGGGACCTCACCGATCGAGGCAAACTGGAATATACGATTCTCGATCCCGATCCTGGTCGGTCCGTTGATCACTACGTGCGGGCCAATTACCGAGCCGGCGCCAATTTCCACGCCAGCACCGATAATACTATAAGGTCCGATTTCTACATTTTCACCAAGCTTGACAGTGGGATCGATGACTGCCGTGGGGTGTATACTCATATCATCTCGCGTTCTGCACACATCAGGTCGGCACTACAAACGACATTGCCATCAACCGAGGCTTCGCCGATAAACTTCCAGATACCGCGCTTCTGTTTGACGTAAGTCACCTTGAGTTGCAGCTGATCGCCTGGATTGACCGGTTGTTTGAATCGCGCATTGTCCACGCCGACAAAATAATACAGCGAATTCTCATCCGGTATTTTACCAACGGTACGAAACGCCAGAATACCCGTGGCCTGTGCCAGGGCTTCGAGGATCAACACCCCCGGCATGACCGGACGCTGCGGGAAGTGGCCGGTAAAATATGGTTCATTGTAGGTAACGTTCTTGTAGCCAATCAGATAGTTGCCGGGCTCACACTCAGTCACTCGATCGATTAATAGAAAAGGATAGCGGTGTGGTAGATGTTGCAGAATTTCATGTATATCGAGTGTTTCCAAGACTTTATCCTCGTAAATTTTCCAGTTCTTTTTCTAATACCTTAATACGTTTGGCCATCTCATCCAGTTGTTTGAAGCGAATGTGATTTTTATGCCATAGATTGTTAGGTTCTAACGGCGTTGAGGAAGAGTAAACTCCTGATGTCCTGACAGATTGTAGAACAGTTGACCGACCAGTAATAGTCACATTATCTGCAATGCTTAAATGACCAGAAATTGCCACGCAGCCGCCGATGGCGCAATTCTCGCCGATCGTGCTACTGCCAGCCACAGCGGTGCAGGCGGCCATTACCGTATTCTTGCCAATTCGGACGTTATGGGCGATCTGGATCAGGTTATCCAGCTTCACACCATCTTCGACTATGGTGTCTTCGATAGTGCCACGATCAACTGTAGTGTTGGCGCCAATTTCGACATCATTGCCGATCTGTACTGCACCCACTTGCGGTACCTTGATCCACTTGCCATTGTCATTGGCCTGACCAAAACCATCCGCGCCAATCACTACACCAGGATGGAGCAGAATCCGATCCCCAAGGCGACTATGATGCATGACAGAAATATTGGCCGTTAACTCGCAATCTTTGCCAATGCTGACATGCTTACCAAGATAACACCCAGGGCCGATGACGGTGCCGGCTGAAATAGAGACACCGGTCTCTACCACACAATGTGGACCAATCCACACAGAGGCATCGATCTCACAACCCGGTTCAACGACAGCAGTGGGATGAATGCCTTGCAGTGAGGTTTTCTCGGTATATAAAAGTGTGGCTATTTTTGCATAGGCGGGATGGGGATTGGTCACGACCAGCGCATTGGTCAGACATTCCGTTGCATGTTTTTCACTGATGATAACCGCGGATGCCCGGGTGGCCTGGAGTTCGCCTTTATACTTAAGATTGGTAAGAAAGCTGATCTCACCAGCGGAGGCATTTTTGAGTGTGGCAACACGCTCGATCAGGCAATCGCCATCACCGATGACATAGCCACCAACATGCTCGGCCAGTTTTTTTAATGGGAGTTTCACCAATCCAGAACCAGTTTATTTCTCGTTGTTTTATTATTTACTGTCTTTTAATTTTATTAATACCTGGTCCGTTACATCGATTCGTTTACTGGCGAATAACACGCTGTCACCCAGGATAAGATCATACTTTTGTTCATTGGCCAGCGCCACTATAGTATCGTAGACCAGTTTCTGTAACTTATTGAGTTCTTCATTTCTGCGGA
>JAHECZ010000120.1 GCA_024641475.1 Gammaproteobacteria bacterium | reverse complement strand
CCGGGGTGGATTCATCGCTATAGGGTTTGGGGCGGTGATAGAGTGCTTCATGGTCATCGGCGGTGAAATAAAAGCCACCGTGCTGTCGGTCTTCAAAGTGGTCGAGCAAGGTGTCCGCCAGTGCCAGTGCCACGGCCAGGTGCAGGTCATCGCTATTCCAGCGAGTCTGTAACAACTCCAGGATGGCATCGATCAAAAATACATAATCATCCAGATAGGCGTCGAGCCTGGCCCGGCCATCCTTGTAGGTCGCCAGCAAGCGGCCATTCTTGTATAAGTTTTCACTGCTGTCCCGTTAACTGAAACAAAAAAGGCTTAAATCTCAATGAGCTGTTACAATATAAGTGCGAACAAACACTGTAATAGAAGGAGATTTAAGCCTTGGCACATCATAACACCGTATTTTCACAATTGCTCAAATTTATCCCCCGACATGAATTCGAGACGCTTGCCAACCGCCATCATTCTGGGCGATCTTTCCGCAGTGCATCCCGGTGGTCACAGTTCGTGAGCATGGCGCTGGCACAGTTGGCAGGGCGGAATAGCTTGCGGGACATTGTTGACACTATCTCGGCGCAGGCCCACCGTCTTTATCACCTCGGCAGTGCAAAATTATCACGTTCCAATTTATCCCGCATCAATGATAGTAAGCCGTATGTACTGTACGAAGCCTTATTCACAAAGCTGCTAAGCCGCTGCCAAGGCATTGTTCCCGGTCATCATTTCCGGTTCAACCATCCGCTATATTCACTGGATGCTTCGACGATAGATTTATGTCTATCGGTTTTCCCCTGGGCGGATTTCCGAACCACGAAGGGGGCAATAAAACTCCATGTTGGGTTGAACCATGCCGGTTACTTGCCTGAGTTTGTGACGATCACCGAAGGCAAAAACCATGATATAACCGTAGGCCGCACACTGGAATTCCCCAAGGGCAGCATTGTCACCGTTGATAAGGGATACAATGACTATTCCTGGTATAAGCAACTGACGGACAAAGGAATATTCTTTGTTACCCGACTCAAAAACAATGCAACATATCGCATTATAAGTCGTCGCCCGGTATTAAAAAGCAAGGGCTTGAGCTGTGACCAAACAATCGAGTTTACTGGCATTCAGACCGCAAAGAAGTGTCCTGTACAACTGCGGCGCATCGCTTATCGAGATGCACAAACCGGAAAGCGTTATGTATTCCTGACCAACAACTTCAAGCTATCTGCCAAAACTATTGCCGATATTTACAAGGCCAGGTGGCAGGTCGAACTGTTTTTCAAATGGATCAAACAAAACCTTAAAATCAAATCATTTGTGGGCACCAGCAAGAATGCGGTCATGACACAGATATGGATTGCGCTGTGTGTTTATTTGCTTCTGGCTTTCATCAAGTTTCAGTCAGGGTTGAAAAAATCCACGCAACAGATTTTACGACTATTGCAGATCAATCTGTTTGAAAAACGGGACTTGTTAGCACTGCTCAGAGGCGATCCACCTCGCGATAACCAACCCGATATTAATCAAATGGCTTTACTATGAAAGTTAACGGGACAGCAGTGACCATAAAACTTAAAATGGTAATCGGTCGTCTTGACCGAAAAACAAAGATATGACTACGCAGAAGACGGTCGAATATTAATCCGAATATGTTGCGGCGTTAAGAGATAGAATGATCTTCCTCTGATTTCACAAACATCCTGAAAAGACGCTCATGCCGCATTGGCTAATTCATAGGCTTGCGGAGTTTGTATTCCAACAGAGGAATGACGGCGTGACACATTGTAATAAAAGTCGATATATTCCGCCGTGTTATTTCGGCAAGTCATCGCGAGGCGAACCGTTCGCCAGGGGTAGTTTCGACTTTATAACTATGATTCCAAGTTTCCATAGCTGTGTTATCATGGCCGTTGGTGTTTTCACTCGTCCAGACATCGATGAGGTCAGCGATCTCTGATTGTGTAGAGCCTGCGTTCATAACGATAGAGATCTGGTGTCGTTATTCTTGTTAAGCTGTGTAATGTTTATGTGTAATCCTCAAATTATTGGCAGTGAGCGAAGCGGTATATGTTTACTGCAGCTTGTTCTCAATTCGAATAGTTTGAGTTGCCCTTACAAGTAGAATTCTTGGGAATGTATAAGTTTTGAGTCCTGAGATTATTTGATTAATGACTAAAAAAATACGCTTGCAGGAGTGTTTGTGTCTTTGTTGAATGTTAGAGTAATCATAGGATTATTGTTACTGGCCGGTGTAGCATCTTTTGCGCTTACCGGCTTTTTGCGTTTATATGCGCTGAAAAAGAATTTGCTGGATATTCCGGTGGAGCGAAGTTCACATGCGCTGCCGACGCCACGTGGTGGCGGACTGGCATTTGTGTCTGTGACCGTGGTTGGGATGCTGGTATTGCTGCAGGTGGCGGATGTTACCGTGACTTCTATGTTGGCTCTGATTGGTGCGGGCGTTTTGGTGGCCGGGGT
>JAHECZ010000003.1:1961-108769 GCA_024641475.1 Gammaproteobacteria bacterium | reverse complement strand
CCAATTACAAACGTGGAAGGAAATACGTAAACGCGCCATTGTGTGGCAGTATGACCACCCGGGTCCAATAACACTGGAAATTCAACATGGACCTGTTGCAAAAAATGACGAATACGCGCGGGCTCCTCGGAATAATTAATTGAGATCAGTTCAAATTTCTCACTGTGCATTTGACTGCGCAGGCGATTGAGCGATGGGATTTCTTCCACGCAGGGAGGACACCAGGTCGCCCAGAAATTTACTATCGTTACTTTGCCACGATAATCATTGCGCAGATACGCTTTGTTGTTAATGTCGTGTAAAGCCAGTTTGGGAGGGTCAGGATTACCTGAAAATGCAACCAATTTTGAATCCAGTTTTGTGTTTGCGTGGGCGGGATTCCTTGAAATCGGCAGTGCTGCCAGTGGTGTCGAGTAATGTGCCAGTAGTTTGATATGGCGGTGAATCTCGGTTGGCAAATTGAATAATGCCGCTGCGGTCGCTGCGGAGTCATCGCTGGCATAAAATAACCCCGTTACCCCCGGTAGTGATTTCACGTAGACCGGCGCGGCGTTTGATTCAAGAATGCGCAACAGTCGCGGTAATTGCCAGTTGGTGTGATGCTTCGCGTCTTGATAGATGAACAGCGGTACGCGGGTCGCATACGTAGCTGCGATAAACTCCGGATCTTTGCCCAATTCCGGTGGGCCGGTATACAGTTCCGGGGTAAATAATAGCGCACCGGTGACATAGGCTGATACCGGACGGCGGGATTGCCAACGATGGATTCCGTTAATGACGGGTATCGCGCCATAGGCATGCGCTGCCAATAAAACGTGTTTGCCGGTTTGCGCATGTGCAGTCGTGATCAAGTCAGCTACATAGTCGGCATTGAGATCGCGTAACAGCTGATTACCATGAGGCTGAAACAATGCATCGGCAAAATCTATTTGCCATACTTCGATACTTTTTCCGGCGAGGTCTTTGGCGAATTGGATCTCGCGTTGATCCAAACCGTTGCCAGCCGCAATCCATAGCAATACATAATCGCCTTGCGCTGAATAACGCTGGACGTTGAGATCGGTGCCGTCGGCAGTATGTAGCGACAGTTCGTCAGCATGTGTCTGTATGCACAATATCGGAAAACATAGCGCCAGACTCAACATGAGAATGCGCAAAGGGAGAATCATCATCGGTTCAGCATAGCATGATGGATATCAAATTCGTATGGTTGACATGGAATGAGGCAGTATGCCACTCAACCGGCGTGACGTAATTGTCGAAACAATATAAAGCTTAAGTCATCCGGATGCAAAGCTGGACCAGATGCCGGATTGCAACCTGATTGCATTCTGCGATATGAGCGCTGGGAGCGCGATTGGGAAACGTTTCTATGGATTCTACTTGCATTCGCTACAGTGAAGGATTAAAACTTCTGCGCAATGTTCATCACAGTGGAGGTTGATATGAAAACAGTCTTAACCGCTTTGGTTTTATTCTGCAGTGTGGCGCTGGTTCAGGCAGCCGTTGTCGGTAAAGCAGTGACCTATCAGGCAGGTGATACGCACTTAAAAGGCTATCTGGCCTTTGACGATACTTCCACCCAGCCACGCCCCGGCGTGCTCGTGGTGCATGAATGGTGGGGACACAATGAGTATGCACGTCAACGTGCGCGGATGTTAGCAGCACTGGGTTATGTTGCGTTAGCGGTTGATATGTATGGCGATGGCAAGACCGCCAATCATCCCAAAGACGCGGGGGCATTTTCCAAAGCCGTGGCAGGTAATTTACCCATCGCCAAACAACGTTTTGAAGCGGCAATGCAGCTGTTAAAAGCAGATCCTTTAACGGATAAATCCAGGGTTGCAGCCATTGGTTATTGTTTTGGTGGCGGTATTGTGTTGGCAATGGCACGTGCGGGTGAAGATTTAAAGGGCGTGGTGAGTTTTCATGGGAGTTTGGGAACGAATTCACCCGCCGCCAAAGGCATGATTAAAGCATCTGTCCTGGTGCTGACCGGCGCCGCCGATCCGATGGCGAATGATGCGGCGGTTACACAATTCAAACAGGAAATGGCGGCGGCAGGGGCCAAATTTGACGTTATCAGTTATCAGGGGGCCAGGCATGCCTTTACCAACCCGGAGGCGGATAAGTTTGCCAAGGAATTTAATTTACCACTCGCCTATGACAAACAGGCTGATATAGATTCATGGCAGCGAATGCAGGTGTTTTTGACGCAGGTATTTAAATAACATGAATTCCACGCGGCACATGGGTAGTCATGATCATGACTGCCCATGTGTTGGCGAGAATCGAGTCCGTATATTAGTAATCGCTAATTTTCATCGTGTAATTTTGTGATTCCTAACACTTTTTTAATAGTAAAACTCAGTCTACTATGCACCACCCCCACAGTACTGTGGCCAGCGTGTTTTTCAGGATTGAGGAATATGACATGGCAGCGTTAATTCAATTCGCCAGCGGTGCCCCCGGCATTAAATACCGGTTGGACAAACGCATCTTTTCGATTGGGCGTAACACCGCCGATAACGATATCAGTGTGCCTTGTGCTTTCGTCAGCAAACGCCATGCGATCATTGAAGCGACGGAAAACATCATGGGGGATGGCTTCGATTTTTATCTCGAAGACCTGGGTAGCACCAACCATACTTATGTGAACGATGCACTGGTGCAACGCGTCAAATTACGTAGTGGTGACATTATCCGCATCGGCAAAACCAATTTCAAATTCGATGGCACGCTGGATCAACAAGCCCTCGAAGCCATGCATATACAAATCGAAGCGCCTGCAGCATCCAGCCAATCCAGTACCTTCAATTTTAGCCGCCGTTTGCGTACCCTGGGCGTTGACGCCTAAGTCGCGCCGTATATAGCCGATTCCTGCCATTGTTGGCAGGGCTTTAGCAGCTATAATTGGATACCTATCCCAACCCCGTAGCGAGTTATGGCAGTCCTCATTCAGATGCAAGAAGGCGAGTCCGGCGTCAAGGTCCGGATCAACAAGCAACGTTTTTCCATCGGCCGTGGTCCGGAAAATGATTTGTGCATCAACGACGAACTTGTCAGCAAATTACACGCGGTCATCGAGCTGGTGGTGAAAGAGGCCGCCAAGAAAAATGAACCGCCGCAATCGGAGTTCTATATCCAGGATCAGGGCAGCACCAACCATACCTATGTCAATGATAAAGCTGTCACGATGAGCAAGTTGAAACACAACGATATCATTCGTATTGGCATGAACAATTTTCAATTCCAGCATGATGCCAGTGATACTCTGCAGGAGACGACGCAATTGCGTAAGACCTGGATACCGGGTGTATTTTTGACAAAAAAGAAAGACGGCAAGAAGTAGCCGGATTATTTTTCTGCAGCTGGCCGTTTTTGCAAGCTGATTTGCTCTGGTGCAACGGCGCCACCGGACAACACGAAGGTCATCGCTTCATCCATCGTCCAGTCGGTCTCAATTAAACTATCCAAAGGTACGATCTGTAAATATCCGCCAGTCGGATTGGGCGTGGTCGGTACATACACGGCAGCCAGTGCCTGACCGGTGTCTTTGTCATGCATAATGCGGGTCACGAACCCGACTGTCATCAGGTGCTTGGCCGGAAATTCGATCAATACCACTCGGCGTGTGCCATCGGGTTTTTTTTGCAGTACGGCGACAAGTTTTTTCACTGCACCATAAATATTTTGTACCAGCGGAATAGAGCTCATGAGTTGATCGAACAGATCCAGAATGCGTCGGCCAATTACCCGGGTGGCGATGAATCCCAATACATACAACGCCACGATCGTCATGATCACCGCCAGGGTGTTCATAAACCAGCGCTCAGTCAGCCAGGTGCCGGCGTCGGGGGAATATTGTTTCCATGCCAGGACAATGGCTTCAGCCCAGGGCAGACCAACATCGGACAATTGCACAAGGAAAAATTCAAACACGATATAGGTAAACCACAGCGGGATTATCGTGATAATTCCGGTAAGAATGTAACGTTGGGCGCGCAGCGTGAAACGATTACGAGGTGTCGTCTGAGGTTCCATAATCTAATCCGGTAATAATTCGCGCAGACGATCGCGATCGAACCACCAGTGACCATCAACCATTGCTTCAATGACTTTGGCCAGACGCGGAATGAATATCGCAGGGTCGTTTAATTGCAGACGTTCCATCCAGAAATCGAGCATCTCTTGTGAAGAGATTTGGCTATGATTTTTAGCCACGGCGGCGATCATTTGGGTAGTGAGAAACATCAGGCTGTCGCGTTGCTCCGGCGCACAGCGCAGATCGGCAAGATAATGTGCGGTGGCAGCGGCAACGGCGGCACCATCAGCATTGCCCGGTGTTTCATCAATGATGTGTTGCAACATGGCGACGCTGGTTTGTGGCGAAATCGGAAAGGTGACGGCTAACCAGACGCCGTGTCCGAGTGCCATCACGGCGTCACCTTGTTCACATTGATAGAGTACATCAAAGCTTTCAACGGCTTCTTGCCAGGCGTGTTGTTGCAGAAATATGTCGGCACATTGACGTGCTAATTGCCATGATTCGGTTTGGCGTTGCAACGCCAGCAGATCACTGGCGATATCCAGTTGCACGCGTGCACGCTGGAGTGCAGCAGTTGTCGCAGGTAAAGCGGCTAACTGTTGCTGATGTTCAACAAGTAACGCTTCAAGATTGGATCGATCCAGCATGCCAAGGGCTTCGCTACCGGATAAGTTAGCTACAGAGGCTGAATCAGATTGTTTTGTCATGGAGAATTTGCGTGTTATACAAAACTGGCTTGGCGCATTGTAAGCCAATTCACAGTTCAATGACAGGCGCAAAGTCCCGTTAAATTACGCGTCAATTGGCTTTGCGCGCCTGAGTAAAAATAACTTCGACATCCAGCCACAGACCATCTTTGCCCTTTTGTTGTGCAATCTCGGCGAGGTGTTGTTCACGAAATTGCAGTTGCTGTTCGGTATTCAGCATATCGAGGAAGCGACGAAAACCACTGTTACTAATCAGTTCCCACCAGTCATTTTCTGACGCCAGATGGTAACCCATCTGCGCGACCTGACTCTGCACATCGACAAAGCCTGCGCTCGTTACCAGCTGCTGACAGGTGGCGGTTTCAACAAGACGCTGCCAGGCGGTGTTAGTAGGCAAGACGACGCCGAGTTGTTCGATGCCCTGGCGAAACTGTTGGGCATAAGGCATAAAGGCATTCTGGGTAAAGCTGGTAAAAATTAAACGACCGCCCGGTTTCAAGACACGTAACCACTGTTGCAAAGCGGCAGTCATATCAGGTAGAAAAAACAAGCCGAAGCCACAGGTAATCACGTCAAAATAGTTACTGCGAAAAATTAATTGTTCAGCATCCATCAGATGTAAATCGACATTATCGAGCGCATGTTTGTCACAATTAAATTTTGCTTTGGCTAACATGTTTTCGGAAAGATCGATGCCATGCACGCGGCCATCGGGTATCACACGTTGCGCGGCGGCAATTGCGGCCATGCCTGTGCCAGTGGCGATATCCAGCACTTTTTCGCCGGGCTGCAAATTGATTAACTGGATCATGCGGTCTGCGCAAAATGGAAAAAAGCGTTGCGCCGGATTGTCATAGCCGCTGGCGACCAGATCAAAAATATCGCGGGTACGTTGCTTGATTTGTTCAGCTTCACTTGTCATAGCTGGGCATAGTACTCGTGCAGAATCTGTGCGGTAAAGCGACTCCGCAAATAAAAGCCGCGCGGTAAGGTCATGACGCTGTGACCATCTGCATCGGTAGTGGCAGTCAAGGCACGACGATTCGCTGCTTTGGGTCGTACTTGTACATATGTACCCATGCGCGCACTGATCGCATCAATGCGTCCGATGCTGATTAATTCCATGATGTCTTCCCAGTCCTGACGCAGAATCGCATCGTCTTGTAGCGAAGGACTCCACAGTATTGCCATACCAATACGACGTTGTGCAATTGGTAATCTGCGGTCCGCCTGGATCGGTAACCACAATACCCGCCGCAGTTTACGGCATAGCCAGGAGTGCGACCAATTCTCTCCAAATGGTTGTTGCAGGGGCACGGTGCACACGTAAGTGGATTCTTTCGGGACGCCGTTAGGTTGTACCGGCAAGGTTTTGAGTTCGACGCCAAGACCAACAAAATCCGGTTGAGATTGATTGCCAGCATCGGCACCGAGCTGCTGCTCAATGAGTTGGCCTAACCAGCCTTTGGCACGCTGTAAATTCTGCGGTACCTCACCATGCTGTTGTTCGGCTAATTGCGCCAGGGTCATGCCGGCCAGGGCATGGGCACGGGTCAGTAATTCCTGTTCATTACGCGGCGGCGGGATGAGCTTGTGCATGGCAACATTGTAAGCAAATGTCGCCATGGTCTGCACGACGTAGGTAACGTCATGCAGACCGTGTTAGCAATTTATCAACGGGTAAAAGTAATTGTGGTAAGACGATCCTTAACGCAGACCAATTTGTTTTCTTCTTCCAGCTCGCAATTCAGTTGGTGTACGGTGCCTTGTTTGCCGGTTTTAACATTGAAGGCCAGCCCCGGGCCGGCCACATCGGAAGTCTTTTTCAGGGTTTTCGTACCCAAAACATTATTGACGTAGGCGATGGTAAATTGATCCGAAGCATTGAAACCGGTTAGCTGGGATTCCAGTACATAACTGATGACGACGCTGCCGGTACTACGGGTTTGTTCACCGGAAACGCATTTTACTGCCTGCTCGCCCGCTGCCTCACATAAGGTCGTGCGTGATGGCAGGTAGGCGGCAGGCGCATCTTTATTCATCCATTTTCCTTCCATGACGGTTTGCATCAGGACTTCACCGGACTGTGCGCGAACGGTATTGTCATCGGCAACCGTTGCGGGAGAATCCTTAGCGGCAGCCGGTGCGCCGGGCTGTTTACGTGCAATGGTACGTCGGGGTGTTACTGATTTGGTGGAGAGCGCAGCAATGCGTGCCTTTGCCTGATAATAGCCACCTTCGGCCGCGGCCTTATACCAATGCAGGGCTTTTTGTTGATCCTGGGCGAGGCCTTCACCGTTTTCATACATCGTAGCCAGATAAAACTGGGCAGTGGCTACCCCTGCACCGGCAGCAGACGTCAGTAAATCGGCGGCACTGGCGATGTTGCGTGTTACGCCATTGCCTTCCAGAAACAGGATTCCCAGACGGGCTTTGGCCTCTTGTTGGCCTTTATCAGAGGCTTTTTTATACCAATCGGCTGCTTTGGTGACATTTTGATCGGTGCCGCGGCCACGTTCATACATACGGCCGACTTCATACATGGCCAGGGCATCACCTGAGTTGGCAATTTTGAGCTGTGACTTAAACCGATCGGTTAATACCCAGTCATCGGCGTTGGCTGGTATGGATAATCCCAGCAAAGTCGCGAAAATTAGTGGGCCGATGCTCAGGGAAAGGCGATTCCAAACGAACATAACACCTCCGGTCATACCGGTTCTAGGGGCGATAACCCCATATATCGGCATGGTTTGGAGGGACTTAACGTTTCCAGGTGCCTGATTTGCCTCCGGACTTCTCCAATAGTGAGATATCGTGCATGGACATGCCGCGGTCGACAGCCTTACACATGTCATAGATGGTTAATAACGCGATTTGCACGGCAGTGAGGGCTTCCATTTCGACCCCGGTCTTGCCATCGGTTTCCACAATGGCCTGACAGAAGATACTCTGTGCCGGGCTGTCAATCCTGAAGTCCACGCTGATATGGGTTAGCGCCAGGGGGTGACACAAAGGGATGAGCTCGCCGGTTTTTTTTGCCGCCATGATTCCGGCCAGACGGGCAATACCCAGTACATCGCCTTTTTTATGGCCGCCTTGTTCGATTAATTCCAGTGTGGTGGGCAGCATCACAATACGGCCTTGCGCCACGGCACGGCGGTGGGTCACCGTTTTTGCGGCGACATCGACCATATGGGCATCGCCCTGGGAGTTGAAATGGGTCAGTTTGCTCATGGTGGAGTCGCTCGCCAGTGTTACACTTGTTCAGAGAATGTCAGCAAAGTTTACGCACAACATCCGGTTTAATCCATGAGTATCAAAGTCCGATTTTTTGCCCGCTTACGTGAACAGTTAGGTCAAAGCGAAATGGATCTATCTGCAACCGCTGTGACCACCGTATTGCAGGTATGGCAGCAGAGCACCCGACAGCCGGAACTCGCCACGAATATTCTGGCAGCCGTCAACATGCAATATGTGCACGCTGATCATGCCGTGCACGATGGTGATGAAGTTGCGTTCTTTCCACCGGTAACCGGGGGGTGATGTGATGCAGGTGAGTATTACGTCTAAACCCTTAATGCCCTGGCAGGAATTGCAGAATTATCAACAACAACAAACTGCGCTGTATGGTCAGGTGGGTGCCACCACCATTTTTATCGGGACGATGCGCGATATTAATGAGGATGTTGCTGTTACCCAGATGGAGCTGGAGCATTATCCGGGAATGACCGAAGCCTGCTTAAAGCAGCTGGTACAACAGGCAGTTGATAAATGGCATTTACTCGATGTGTTGATCGTACACCGCGTTGGCTTGCTTAAACCCAATGATCCGATTGTGCTGGTGGCAGTGTGGTCAGCACATCGTGCAGAGGCTTATGCTGCCAATCGATTTTTAATGGAAGAACTCAAAGCGCGTGCACCGCTATGGAAAAAAGAGACCTTGAGTAATCAGCAAACACGTTGGGTTGAGCAAAATACACCGGGACATCACGATGCAGACTGAAGCACCGAATGAATTTATGCAGGCATTTCGCGGCAGCTTTTATGGATTACGCAGTTGGCAGGATCTGGCCGATTTTTGGCAAGTACTGAATATGCAGGCAGAAGGCTGGTATGTGTATGCCATCGGCGAAGCACCACCACAACAGGTTGTGTCTGCAGTTCAGTTGCGACACTTCGTTATTGAGATTGATGCGTTACTGCATCGCGAACACGATGAAGATTATTGCGGAATCGTTTATGTGGATAGCAAAACCGAACCCACTTATATAAAGATTTACGACCCGAATAATCTGGGCGTGGTCTGCGGGTTCAGTGATAACCCGCCATTGCCTGGCTGGATTCTCAGTCGCATCCCGCCGGTGGATTTGCAAGCGGCAATTCAAGTTACACAATCCCGGCGACGCTGGTGGTCACGGTTATGGGGTTAAAAATTCGTTTAATAGCAAAAAAAATCAGTTAAAAAACCTTTTTTCTTACTGGAAATCTTGCTGTGTTAGGCGTAAAACATCGCCACACAATAATGAAATCTGGAGGAAGCATGTCGGGGTTGAATTTCGCACTATTGGCTGCAGTCATCGCCATCGTCTACGGTGTCATTTCTATTTTTAGTATTTTGAAGTTGTCCAAGGGCAATGAAAAAATGCAAAGCATTGCACTCGCTATTCAGGAAGGCGCGAGTGCTTATCTCAAACGTCAGTACACCACCATTGCTATGGTGGGCGTGGTGTTGTTTATCGCTATCTTCGTCAAGCTGGATCATCTCACTGCTTACGGTTTTATTATCGGTGCCGTGTTGTCCGGCATGGCAGGTTACATCGGCATGAACATTTCCGTGCGAGCCAATGTGCGTACCGCTGAAGCGGCGAACAATGGCCTGAATGCAGCGCTGCAAGTCGCATTTCGCGGCGGTGCCATCACCGGTATGTTGGTGGTGGGGCTGGGTCTGTTGGGTGTGGCCGGTTATTACGCCATCCTCAAAACGATGCCCGATGTGGATCCCGTCAAGCCGTTAGTCGGCCTGGCCTTCGGTGGTTCACTGATTTCCATCTTTGCGCGTTTGGGCGGCGGTATCTTTACCAAGGGCGCCGATGTTGGCGCTGATCTGGTTGGTAAAGTAGAAGCCGGTATTCCCGAAGATGATCCACGTAATCCTGCGGTTATCGCTGATAACGTCGGTGACAACGTCGGCGACTGCGCTGGTATGGCAGCCGATTTGTTCGAGACCTATGCGGTGACCATCATTGCAACGATGCTGTTAGGTTCGTTGATGCTCAAAGGCTTCGGCAATGCAGTCATTTATCCATTAGTGCTCGGTGGTGTGTCGATCATTGGATCGATTATCGGAACCTATTTCGTCAGTGCCCGTGAAGGCGGCAAGATCATGAACGCGTTATATCGCGGTCTGATCGTGGCAGGCGTGATTTCAGCTGTAGCCTTCTGGTTCGTCACTGATTGGTTGATGGCCGGCAATGGTCTGTACAGCGTGCGGTCGATCTATTATACCGCGCTGATCGGCTTGGGCGTCACTGCGGCATTAGTCATGATTACTGAATACTACACGGCGACCGAATACGCGCCGGTGCAGGGTATCGCGAAGTCATCGACGACTGGTCATGGTACCAATGTGATCCAGGGCTTGGCGGTTTCGATGAAAGCCACCGCCGCGCCAGTGCTGGTTATCTGTGTCGGTATCTGGGGTGCCTATCATCTGGCAGGCTTGTATGGCATCGCCATCGCAGCAACTTCGATGCTGAGCATGACCGGTATTATCGTTGCGCTGGATGCCTATGGCCCGATTACCGATAACGCCGGTGGTATTGCTGAAATGGCCGAGCTGCCTGAGAAGGTGCGGAATGTGACCGATCCACTGGATGCGGTTGGTAACACCACTAAAGCAGTGACCAAAGGCTATGCAATTGGTTCTGCCGGCCTTGCTGCGCTGGTATTGTTTGCCGATTACACCCACACCTTGGAAGCGGCAGGCAAAGCAGTCAGCTTCTCATTGTCTGATCCAGCCGTGATCATTGGCTTATTCATTGGTGGTTTGGTGCCGTATCTGTTCGGTGCCATGGGTATGGAAGCGGTGGGTCGTGCGGCGGGTGCAGTGGTTGTCGAAGTGCGCCGTCAGTTCAAAGAAATCGCTGGCATTATGGAAGGCAAGGGCAAGCCCGAATACGGCACCTGCGTCGACATGCTGACCAAAGCGGCCATCAAGGAAATGATTATTCCTTCACTGTTACCGGTATTGGTACCCATTGTCGTGGTCATCGTCATGAACATGGCATTTGGTCCTGGTGCAGGTACCCGCGCGCTGGGTGGTGTGCTGATGGGTTCGATCGTGACAGGCTTGTTCGTGGCTATCTCGATGACCACCGGTGGTGGTGCATGGGATAACGCCAAGAAATATATCGAACAGGGCAATTTCGGCGGCAAAGGTTCTGACGCACATAAAGCGGCGGTTACCGGCGACACCGTTGGTGATCCGTACAAAGATACGGCCGGCCCGGCTGTCAATCCGTTGATCAAGATCATCAACATCGTGGCACTGTTGATCATTCCTTTGATGGGCTAAATGACTGGGGACAGATTTAAATCTGTCCCCGGTTCGAGACAGCCGTGCTGGTGAAAACCAGCACGGCTTTTTTTATGCATGATGCGGTGTGACCGGGGTGCGATTGAGCACCTGGTCGGGGTCGATCGGCACGGTGTGGATAGTGAATTCGCGGCTGGCGAGATCCGCCAAAATATAGGTTGGTTCGGCGCCAACGCCACCAACCGTGCCTGGGTTAATGACAGTCGCTGTAGTGCCCTTAACGGTTTGGTAGGGCGTGATACTGGTGCGGTGGTCATGACCGCAACAGACGATGTCGTAATCGCCGGTCAAGGCGAGGGCATGGGCATAGTGCGGATAGTGCACCACGAATACCCGGCAACCACCCAGCATCAGATCGGCGTCCTGGCCGTGATACAGAATGATATTGGGATGTTCCTTGCTGAGTTTGCAGAGGTTCACCAAATCGCCGGTGTTATTGCCGTGGATTACGTGCACAGGTAAGCCTACTTTTAGCAGGATGCGCAGAGTCGTCGGGGCGACCACATCACCGCAATGCAATACGGCACTGGCACCACGCGCCTTGGCGTCATCGACCGCCTTGCCCAGCAGGGCGCGGTTGTCATGACTATCAGAGAGGATGCAAATTTTCATACCGGCCTAGAAATACGGTTTGGTCGGTGATTGATCAAAACGCACAATCGCCGCGCGAATATCGGCGGCGGCCGCCTTGGCGTCTTCCCAACCTTGTACCTTGACCCATTTGCCATCTTCGAGATCTTTGTAATGTTCGAAGAAGTGCTGGATCTGTCGTAACAACTGCTGCGGTAAATCCTGCGGGGATTTAACGGTGCGGTATAAGGTACAAATCTTATCGATAGGAACCGCCAGGATTTTGGTGTCCTGTCCTTTTTCGTCAGCCATATTGAGCATGCCTACCGCACGGCAGCGCATCACCGCACCACTAATGAGCGGGATTGGCGCGATGACCAACACATCAACCGGATCGCCGTCTGCGGAGAGGGTTTTGGGGATATAACCGTAATTGCACGGATAGTGCATTGCCGTATTCATGAAACGATCCACAAACATGGCGCCGGTTTCCTTATCAACTTCATATTTCACCGGGTCGCTGTGAGCGGGAATTTCAATAATGACGTTAAAGTCATCCGGGATGTTTTTGCCCGGACCTACACGATCCAAATTCATAGCGAGAACCTTTCAGGAATGGAAGAAAGCAGCGGTTAAGGCCGCATATTCTACCAGTCCTGTGCGCAAAGCAGAATCCGACGGGAGGGAATAGTGTGCGCAAGATGACTAGCTCATTAGGGGTAGATGATAATGTGTCCCCTCAATGTTGGCATGCTGTGTAACATATCGATAGCTGCTGTCACTTTATTGTCTGTACTCTTGATTTTGCACACAAAATGTCATTGACTTGAACTGCATGGGTAGTCTAGTTTTACCATTCCAGGATGACGTAGTGCGTGCGGTTTTGTGTCATTGTCATGCAACACGTATACCTCAAGCGTTGTCCACCTCCGGTGGGCAACATCGCAAACTCTGTAAGGAGCGAGAAGAACAATATGAGAATCGTATTAATCGGTGCCCCTGGTGGGGGCAAAGGCACGCAAGCCAAAATGCTCATCGAGAAATACGGCATACCACAGGTGTCTACCGGCGATCTGTTACGTGAGGCCGTTGCTGCAGGCACAGCGCTGGGCGTTCGCGCCAAGCAGGCGATGGATGCCGGTCAGCTGGTGTCAGACGACATCGTACTGGGCATGATCCGTGAACGTCTGGCCAAGCCAGATGCCAAGAAAGGTTTTATCCTCGATGGTTTCCCGCGCAATCTGGCACAGGCTGACGCGCTGGATAAGGTGCTTGCGAATATTGGTGGCAGTATCCAAACCGCGCTGCATATCGACGTCGATATGGATATTCTGATGAAGCGTCTGACCGGCCGGCGTACCTGTACCGCTTGCGGACAGATGTATAACGTCCATTTCAGCCCGGCACGTATCGATGGCGTCTGCGACAAATGCGGCGGCAAACTGATGCAGCGTTCGGATGATAACGAAGCAACCATCGGTAACCGTCTCAAGGTCTATGAAAATCAGACTGCGCCCATCATCGACTACTACCGCAAACAGGGCAAACTGCGTACCGTCTCAGGTATGGGTGATATCAAGGCCATTTTTGCCAGCCTGGTGAAGATCCTCGAAAGTGCACCGGCTGCAGGTAAAGCAGCTGGCAAACCTGCTGCCAAGAAGAAGGCGAAAGCAGCTGCACCGAAAGCCAAGAAAAAAGCCGGCAAGAAGAAAGCGGCGAAAAAGGCCGGTAAAAAGACCGCCGGTAAGAAAAAAGCCGCCAAGAAAGTAGCGAAAAAGAAAGTTGCCAAGAAAAAGGCCGCCAAGAAAAAAGTCGCCAAAAAAGCTGGCAAGAAAAAATCAGCGAAGAAAGTGGTGAAGAAGGCCAAGGCAAAAGCCAAAAAGGGCGGTAAAGCGAAGAAGAAAGTCGCGAAGAAAAAAGCCAAAGCCAACAAGAAAGCGCGGCGCCGTTAAGCGACGTCGAGGCAGTAATAAAAAGGCGGGCGATTAGCCCGCCTTTTTTATTTGTGGTTACGGTGAAATTGGATGACCCAATATTCAATCCACTGAATTAAAACTATCCAGTAGCCATACCACCATTCACGCAAGCGCTGCCGCCAGTGGCGTTGTTGCCAACTTATTGCTGTAATCTCCAGACTATTAGAAAAATCCATCTCGAAGAAGGCCGTAACCTGCGCAGTAAATTGGGGATGAGCGATAGCCACATTGGCATCGAGGTTCCAGCGCTGATTCCAGCGGTCAAAATTGCTTGACCCGATCGACACCCAGTCATCACAAAAGATCAGTTTGGCGTGAAGGAAACTCGGCTGAAATTCAAAGATGCGTACCTTATCGAGCAACAAGTGTTGGTAATGGCGGCGTGCAGCATAGGATACCCAGGGATGATCACTGAGCGGCCCAGGCA
Source organism: Gammaproteobacteria bacterium (assembly GCA_024641475.1). Lineage (GTDB taxonomy): Bacteria > Pseudomonadota > Gammaproteobacteria > UBA6429 > Thiohalophilaceae > JACQBC01. The sequence goes on along the minus strand of JAHECZ010000003.1, from coordinate 94,446 downwards.
ATAACAGGCGCACATCAATGCCATTTTTTGCAGCGCGGCGTAGTTCCCGGCGAATTTTCCGGGTCGTTACAAAATACGGCGTGGCAATCCAGACATGTTGCTGCGCTTTTTTAATCTGCCGAATAGCAGCGCGCATGATCTCATTTTTAAAAATGCCGTGAGCAATTTGTACCTGCGCGGATTGTTCTCCTGAAGGCGATGTAGGCAGATTCTTTGTTACAACTTGTCGAGTGGCATCTTGCCAGGCAGTGATGAATAACGCACTCCAATCCTGGACAATGCTGCCCTGCATTTTGACGGCGATATCATGCCATGCGGGGCGGCCCACATGTGCATACATAAAAGTATCCGCGATACCTGCGCCGCCGATAAATGCAGTCTGATTATCTACGATCAGTAATTTGCGGTGATCACGTTGCAGGCTGCGATAAACAGCTGACCAGCGGAATGGGTTAAAGAAATGACAGTGCAATGGCGCGCGCTGTAGTCGTTGGCGATCTGGCTGCGACAAGTCGCGCGCTCCATAATCATCCAGTAATAGATATACGGCAACGCCGCGTTGCGCGGCCTGTTCCAGGGCGGCAATAAACTGGTGTGCCATCTGACCGGAAATCAACAGATATTGTTCCAGCATTATGCAGTGTTGTGCTGACTCAATCTGCGCCAGCATAGCAGGATAAAATTCACGGCCATCGATCAATAATTCGCAGTTATTCTGTTCACGCCAGGGGAAACGATAACGGGATTGTGGCATGGGGATGCGAGCCACTACTCGTGGGCTAATGCCACGCGGATTTCGGCGGGCACGTTTTCCAGCAAGGTTTTGCCCGCCAATTCATAGCGCCAGTCTTGTAATAACGGGATCGTCTGGTGGTGAATCAACAAGTGTTCCAGATCGCGGCGGGTGGCCAGCAGCGGTGTAGCAATGTGGTGTTGTTCGGCTAGTTGCCGTAATTTCGCGCTGAGTGAACTGATCTGCGATTTTTGTGCCGGTGTTAACGGTATATAGTTATTGGCAACAGGCCATTGTTCCGGTGGCAATGCCAAAGCTGCAGCGATCAGGTTTAGTAGTATCTCGCCATGGCGTTGCAGTGTGGCAGGAGGTAATGCCTCAATCGCCTGCAATTGTTCCCTGGTCTGCGGTGCCTGTTGCGCGAGGCTCAGTAAAACCTCATCCCGTAAAATCCATTGGCGTGGTCGATTGGATTGGCGCGCGAATTGTTCACGCCAACGGGTGAGTGTGCGCAAAACGGCCAGTTGTTGTGGTTCGAGACGCTGTTGTCCGCCCACGTTTTGCCAGAGATCGTCGGGATTGGGTTCAGTGCAAACGAGGCCCCCCAGTTGATCGCATTCATGCCGGCACCAAACCAGGCGACCTTTATCACGTAATGCGGTGAGCAACTGTGGATACACTGCGATCAGGTAACGCACATCATCGGCAGCGTAGTGCAATTGTTCGGTACTAAGAGGTCGTTGACACCAGTCGGCGCGGGTATGCGCCTTGGGCAGGTTAATTCCCAGGTAATGCGTGATCAGTGCGGCATAACTCATTTGCTCGTGCAGACCAAGAAAGGCGGCGCCGAGCTGTGTGTCAAACAAGGGCGCAGGGATGACTTGCAACCGTTGCCACACCACTTCCAGATCCTGTCGTGCCGCGTGCAGGACTTTAGTGAGTGTGGGTGCAGTAAAAAGTGTCTGCAGCGGTGTCAGATCAGAAATCGCGATGGGATCAATGCAGGCGACCAGATCAGTGCTGGCAATTTGTATCAGGCCGAGCTGCGGATAATAGGTCTTTTCACGTGTAAACTCGGTATCCACGGCAATGGCATCATGCTGCGTGAAAACAGCGCACACCTCGGCGAGCTGCGCTGCGGTGGTGACAAACACAAATTCATTTTGTGACATAACGACGGCAGCGTCCCTCGGTGGTTTTGTGTATTATATAAGTATAATCCCTATGTTTACCTCACTCCTCAAATTGTTTCTGCAGATAATTCTGTTGCGCAAAGGGCCGCAGGATTTGCCTTATTCGCCGTTCTTGCTGTTGCTGTTGCTGGGTTGTGTGACGGGTTTGTGGTTATTGGCAATGTTCCTGCCATCGGAAAATATTGCACATATTCCCGCTGCGAATCGTATTCTGTTTGTATTGGCCGTCATGCTGGTTAATGTTGGTGGCATCTATGTGTTGTTACGTTTGTTTCATTTCGGGGCGCGCGTTGTACAAACCCTCACCGCAATGCTAGGCGCCTCCCTGATTCTGAGCCTGATTCACCAAATGCTGTACGTGGCAGTTATTGCCACAGGAGGAAATTCAGGTTTGTTAACCGTAGTTGGTATATTTATCATCGTCTGGAGTTTAATAATTGATGCGTATATCTTGCGGCAGGCACTGTCAATTTCATTGCTTGTCGCCGGGCTGCTGGCGTATAGTTTTTTTCTGGCTGAGTTGGCCTTGCGAAGTTATTTTGGTTTCATGGGAAGTTAAATGCATATTCATATTCTAGGCATCTGCGGTACGTTCATGGCGGGTATTGCCTTGCTGGCGCGCGCCAAAGGTATTCAGGTCAGCGGTTCGGATGCGAACGTCTATCCGCCAATGAGCACGCAATTGGCGGAGGCCGGCATTACCGTCATGGAAGGTTATGACCCGGCGCATTTAACACCGGCACCGGATTATGTCGTGATCGGCAACGCCATGTCACGTGGCAATGCTGCAGTAGAGTATGTGCTGAATAACGGCTTGCGGTATATTTCCGGCCCGCAATGGCTGGCTGAGCATGTGTTGCAGGATCGTTGGGTGCTCGCCGTGGCGGGTACGCATGGTAAAACCACCACGTCGAGTATTCTCGCGTGGCTACTCCAACACAATAATCTGCAACCGGGATTTTTGATCGGCGGCATTCCGGCCAATTTCCATGAATCCGCGCGGTTGGGGCAAGCCCCGTTTTTTGTTGTCGAAGCCGACGAATACGATACCGCCTTTTTCGATAAACGCTCCAAGTTTGTTCACTATCATCCGCGCACGGTGATCATCAATAACCTTGAATTCGATCACGCGGATATTTTTGCCGACCTCGGCGCCATTCAAACACAATTCCATCATTTGGTACGCACGGTTCCCGGCAATGGTTTGATCATTGCGCCCGCAGCGGAGGCGGCAGTCGATACTGTATTGCAACGTGGTTGCTGGACACCGCTGGAGACTTTCGGCACAGCGGGTGATTGGCAGGCACAGTTACGCAACGCCGATGGCAGTGAGTTCGATGTGCTCTATTGCGGCAAGTCACAAGGTACCATGCAGTGGAATCAATTGGGCATGCATAATGTTGCCAATGCGTTAGCGGCAATTGCAGCGGCGCGCCATGCCGGCGTACCCGCTGCCAGGTCGATCGAAAGCCTGGCGGAATTCGCCGGCGTCAAACGGCGCATGGAAGTCCGTGGCGTGATCGATGGCATCACGGTGTACGATGATTTTGCACACCATCCCACCGCGATACAAACGACGCTGGATGGTTTGCGTAAGCGTGTTGGCAATGCGCGTATTCTGGTGGCATTGGAAGCGCGTTCCAATACGATGCGTATGGGCGTGCATGCACAAACTCTGGGGCCGTCGCTATTGGGCGCGGATCAAGTCTGGTTTTTTGCGCCGGCGAATCTTGGTTGGGATACCACGCCAATTGTGCAGCAGTTACAGGGCAGAGGTCATGCGTTGGCAACGACTGAGGCGATAATCACTGCGCTGCAACAGCAAGCGCACGCAGGCGATCATATTGTGATCATGAGTAATGGCGGCTTTGAAAATTTACATGTACGCTTGCTGAGTGCATTACAACAATCCCGACAGAGATCAACCGCATGAAAGCACTTCCCGGCACCGATGACACGATCATATTGGCGTTTACCGGCGCATCCGGTGCGGTATATGGGTTACGTTTACTGGAATGTCTGTTACGTGCGGAGCGACGGGTCTATTTAGTGTTCTCCAAAGCGGCCCACATGGTGTTTGCAACTGAAACCAAAATCGATTTGCCAGCACGTCCCGCCGATATTCATGCTTTTTTCACCGAACGATATGAGGCGCGGCCGGATCAAGTTGTGGTGTATGGAAGGGATGACTGGATGGCACCGATCGCCAGCGGCTCGCATACGGCTCGTGCCATGGTGGTTTGTCCTTGCACATCCGGGACGTTGGCGGCGATTGCGAATGGGTTGAGCGATAATCTTATTGAGCGCGCAGCCGATGTCATGTTGAAAGAACATCGTCAGCTATTACTGGTACCACGGGAAATGCCCTTCTCGGCCATCCTGCTGGAAAATATGCTGAAGCTGGCGCGCTTGGGCGTCACCATCATGCCACCCAATCCGGGCTTCTATCAGCAACCTAAATCCATTGATGATTTAGTGGATTTTGTGGTGGCACGGATCCTAGACCATTTACACATTCCGCAGCAATTATTACCTCGCTGGGGCGAAGAATCGCCAAGGTAAGTTTGCATTCTGCGCTCCGGCAGTCTACAACTATCAGTACACCAGCTGACGTTGTTTGAACTGTCCATGTCCGTTACCGTCCCATTATTTCCGCTAAATACCGTACTCTTTCCCGGTGGGGTATTACCGTTGCGTGTATTCGAGCCACGTTATCTCGATATGGTGAGCGATTGCCTGCGCAATGAGATTGCGATTGGTGTGGTGTTAATCCGTGAAGGCAACGAAACCGGACCGGCTGCCCAGACTTATGATGTGGGCACATTGGGCGAAGTCTGTTATTTTAACAAGCGCAATGATGGTGTACTGGGCGTCACGCTGCGCGGTACACAACGTTTTAAAATCCGCAATAGCGAAGTGCGGCACAATCAAACTATTCTGGCAGAGATCGAAGCGCTACCGAATACCGTGCCGTGTCAGGTGCAGGGCAAATATCTGAAAATGACGGAGCTGCTCAAAAAAATTATTGCACAGCTGGAACCGCCTTACACGACCATGCCGATGCATTTCGATGATCTGGAATGGATCAGTGCACGGATTTGCGAATTATTACCCTTGCCACTTTCCTTCAAACAGCAATTGCTGCAACTTGACGATACCCCGCTGCGACTCGATCTGTTGCATCAACATCTTTATCAACTCGAAACCGCCTGAGTATCCGCGCTATACTGCGCCTGTCGTGTCCTTGACTGGAGCAGTTGCATGTTACGCCTGGAATTACATTGGCAAATAGTGATCGCCTTGGGACTTGCCGTTCTTGTTGGCTGGCTGGTTGATCCGAGTGGTGCTGTTGGCAAGCCAATGCTGGCCGTGCTGGATGTCATCGGCCAACTGTTCATGAATGCGTTGAAAATGATCATCGTACCGTTGATCGTTTCTTCGTTAATTGTGGGTGTCGCGGCTGCCGGGGGAACACAGGGTCTGGGAAGATTAGCGGGCAAAACCGTATTCTATTACATGGTGACCAGCCTGCTGGCGATACTGGTGGGTTTGATACTGGTTAATCTGCTAACGCCCGGTATTGTGCACGGCGTTTCCGTGAAGGAACTGGTTGGCGCAACCGCGAGCCAGGTGCAAGAGCTGCACAGCAAACTTGGTGGACGTGATGCCAGTAGTTTGATCGATGTATTGTTGAGTTTGTTTCCTCCCAACATTATTGCCGCCGCTACGAATAACGGCCAGATGCTTGGCGTGATTGTCTTTAGTTTGTTATACGGGTTCTTTCTGACGCGCATCAGCGAGGCCTATGCCGAAGCACAATATAATTTCTGGCATGGTATGCAGGAAATCATGATGAAAATCATCGAACTCATCATGCGCGTCGCACCACTTGGTGTGTTCGCACTGGTTACAAAAGTTTTGCTGAGTATTCCCGCCAATCAATGGGACATTATTTTGCAATCACTTGGCTTGTTTGCGGTGAGTGTGTTGGCTGGATTGGCGGTGCATATGCTGGTGACTTTGCCACTATTAATGTCACTGATCGGCCGGGTGAATCCCTGGCGACATTATCAGGCGATGGCCCCGGCGCTATTAACGGCATTTTCCACTGCATCATCTTCCGCCACACTGCCAATTACTATGGAATGTGTACAGAAAAATGCCGGTGTGTCCGAACGCACCGCCTCGTTTGTGTTGCCGTTAGGTGCCACCGTGAATATGGATGGCACGGCGCTTTATGAATGTGCAGCGGCAATGTTTATCGCGCAGGCCTATGGCATCGATATCTCATTCACCACCCAATTCATCATCGTGCTGATTGCCTTGCTGACCTCCATCGGTGTTGCGGGTATTCCGGCGGCTTCCCTGGTAGCGATTTCCATTATTCTGACGTCAATTGGTTTGCCACTGGAAGGTATCGCATTATTGTTCGCCACGGATCGTTTGCTGGATATGTGCCGCACCGCCGTAAATATCTTTAGTGATAGTTGTGGCGCGGTGATCATTGCGCGTACCGAAGGCGAGGATCAGGTGTTACAAGCCGCCGTTGTATAATTCATCTGCAACCTGGCATAGGCAAAAAGAATATTTTTTATAATAGTTGCACTGGCAGTGACAGTGCGTGGTTTTATGCTTTAGTTATATGTATAACAACAAGTAAAATGGAGTTGTATGAATAGTGATTTGCTGGTTATCTCCGCCCATCTATTCGGTGCGCTGTTTGCAGGTGGCATCATTGGGTTGGAACGCAGTTTTCATGGTCGGCCTGCCGGGTTTCGTACCCACACGCTGGTGTGTCTGGCGTCGAGTTTATTGATGTTGGTGACCTTATTTCAATCCACGTGGATGCCGGGAATACCGCTGGAAACAGTGCGTACCGATCCAACGCGCATGGCGCAAGGCATCATGACGGGCATCGGTTTTCTGGGGGCAGGTGTAATTTTCCGCGAAGGACTAAGCGTGCGTGGCCTGACCACGGCTGCGTCAATCTGGATGACGGCGGCGATCGGTATTTTAATCGGCATCGGTTTTTATACCCCGGCGATCATTGCCACCATCTTAACACTGGGTACGTTATCGGTATTTCGCTGGATCGAAGCGCGGCTACCGGCGCAATCGTATGCACATCATTTGATCCGTTTTGATCGGAACAGTACCTTGCCAGAGGCACAGGTGCGGACGTTGCTGAATGAGCACGGTTTCACCATTGCCAATATGAGTTACCGTGTTACCGAAGATGGTCTGCAATTTGAATACCGCATGGTAATTCGTACCACCGATCCAAATAATAATGGCAGGTTAGCCAACGCATTGCGGGAAATGGTGTTGGTGCGTGAGTTTCAGATTTCTCCGACGGGAGATTGATTGCTATAAATATAGTGACGATGACGGGTAAACATTACGAAGGGGGAAATAACTATGCAGGACAGCAATAACAATCCCTATCAGCCACCCAAAAGCCAGGTGGCTGATGTTGACTCTGAAATATTGCCACCCGTGCCGGCAGAGCGCTGGCGGCGGTTTGTTACCTACGTCATCGATTACATTTGCTTTCTGGGGTTTTCTTTTCTCATTGGGGTGGTAACGGTGTTGCTCTTTGGTAACGCCGGGGCGGTATTTTTGCAACGTATCCCCAATTTGCTGTTGGGGGTTTGTATTTTGATTGTTTATTACGTGACACAAGAAAGTCTTTTCAGTCGCACACTTGGCAAGTTGGTCACCGGTACCAGAGTGGTGAACGAAAACGGTGGCAAAGCCAGCTTTTTGCAGATCTTGTGGCGGACGATGTGTCGCTTTATTCCCTTTGAGGCTTTTTCCTTCTTTGGAGCAGAAGGCAGGGGCTGGCACGACCGAATCCCGCGCACTTTTGTGGTGAAGTCTCGTTAAGACCAGTTAATGACAACGCGCCTGCAGGTTGACTCAAAACCCGAACTGTCAGGTCAACTGTTGCAACACGCGCCGCACCGCGCTGATAGTTTGATCGATATCGGCATGCGTGTGCGCACTGGAGACGAAGCCGGCTTCGAAAGCGGAGGGGGCAAGGTAAATACCTTCATGCAGCATGCCGTGGAAAAAATGTTTGAAACGATCCACGTTGCACACTGACACCTGTGCAAAGGTGCTGACATGTGGTGACTCAGTAAAGAATATTCCAAACATGCCACCGACCTGATTGGTCGTGAGTGGAATATTGCTCTGTTTGGCGACATCACGAATGCCGGTCATCAAACGTTCTGTCATGGCGGTCAAATTTTCAAAGAAGTTGGGTTGCTGGATCAGTTCCAGCGTTTTCAATCCGGCGGCCATTGCCACCGGGTTACCGGATAAGGTCCCCGCCTGATAGACCGGACCCAGTGGTGCGATTTTTTCCATGATCTCGCGCTTGCCACCAAAGGCGCCGACTGGCATACCACCGCCGATCACTTTACCCAGGGTCGTGAGATCCGGTTTGATATTGTAATGCGCTTGCGCGCCACCCAGGGCGACGCGAAAACCGGTCATCACTTCGTCGAAGATCAAGACACTGCCGTAATCATCACATATCTCACGCAGGCCTTGCAGAAATCCGGGGATGGGCGGTATGCAATTCATATTACCGGCTACCGGTTCAACAATGATACAGGCGATCTGTTTGCCATGTTGTTCAAACGTTTCCTGTACTTGCAGTGTATCGTTGTAGTGCAACGTCAGCGTATGTTTGGCAAGATCGCTGGGTACGCCCGGCGACGTCGGTATACCTAATGTCAGTGCACCCGAGCCAGCCTTAACTAATAAAGAATCAGCATGGCCGTGATAGCAGCCTTCGAATTTAATGATCTTGTCGCGGCCGGTAAAACCACGTGCGAGGCGAATCGCACTCATGGTCGCTTCGGTGCCGGAACTGACCATGCGCACCATGTCCATCGACGGTACCAGCTTGCAGACTAAATCTGCCATCTGAATTTCCAGTTCGGTCGGCGCGCCAAAGCTCAAGCCATTGCGCATCGTCTTGTCAATTGCTGCAAGCACCTCGGGATGGGCATGACCGGCGATGCACGGTCCCCATGAAGCGACGTAATCGATGTATTTTTTATCGTCGGCATCGTACACATAGGCGCCTTGCGCCCGCTTAAAGAATATCGGATCCCCGCCCACCCCCTTAAAGGCACGCACCGGTGAATTCACCCCGCCGGGGATATGTTGCTGGGCCTGAATGAATAAATCGTGCGAACGGGACATGGTGGAACTCCATATACATATTGTTATGTCGTGCTGCGATTGTACTTAAGCTGCAATGGATTATCCATTTAAAGCCTGACTTGACAATGGTAACATATGAGTTACCATATGATTTATGACGACACGGAAGGTTGTTGAGTATCTGACCACAGATGGTGCCTCGCCCTTCGGACGATGGATTGCTGCGCTGGATGCCATTGCTGCCAGTAAAATTGCCACGGCTTGATACCGTATGGAGCAGGGTAATATTTCCAATCTAAAGCCGGTCGGACAAGGCGTCGCTGAGTACCGTATCGATTTTGGACCAGGGTATCGGATCTATATTGGTCAACACGGTAATGTTGTAATCGTACTGTTGGGCGGGGGTACAAAAAGAGGCCAGCAAAAAGATATTCAGCTGGCGCAACAACGCTGGCGCGATTTTAAAGTACGTAATAAAAGGTAAAGAGTATGCCAATCACACGCAAATTCCGTGAAACCATTGTGCAACGTGTGCAAAAAGACAGCCGATTTCGCACCGCCATGTTATCAGATGCCATTAATGAATTACTCGGCGGTGAGCTGCTCACCGGTAAGGCGATGTTGCGTGATTACGTCAACGCTACGCTTACCTTTGATGGTCTGGCCAAAGTTACCGGTAAACCCAGTAAAAGTTTGCAACGTATGCTGGGGCCACGTGGTAATCCGACCGCAGAAAGTTTGTTCGCAATCATTAAAGCATTGCAGGATGCTGAACATATTCGCCTGGATGTGAAATCCAGAAATGCCGCCTAGTAAATTGCACCTAGCTGAGGGTGGTTCGCGACACCAAACATTTTGGTTTTATCCTAATTTTTGTCATTCTTAAGTATTCCCTCTTTGAGACGAAAGCGGTCGCGCGCCTGAATCAATTAAATAGATTGATTCAAAAAAACAGTAAAACCTGATATTGTCTCAGAATATTTGCCTGAAAAAAGATCAATGTCATCATTTACTCTGAACGATATCCGTCTCAGCATGACGCCAGCCGCATTCGAGCGCGGTCAGGCTTATGCGCGTTCGGGGCGGGTAGTCGCGCTGGAGGTGACGCACGATGGCCAAATGCTTGGCGGTCTGGTTAAAGGTACTGCGGCTCGCCCTTATAAAGTACAGGTGCGCATCCTGCCGAAAAATAAAAAGCACATCTCTATCCATGGTAGCTGTAGTTGTCCGATGCAATTTAATTGCAAACACGTGGCGGCGTTGTTGCTGCTCGCGTTGGATGATTCGCCGGATACTTTGCTGTCGCAGCCAGTATCGATTCAGAATAAATTGCATATCGATCCGGTCGTGCATCGCTGGTTAAATCAGGTGAATAGTCTGGCGTTACCTGGTGCCGGTAAATTACAGGCGGTGACTTCCGCCATGGAATGTCTCGTCTATCTGTTGCAGACAGTCATCCGACAGCGTCAGACATTATTAACGGTGCAAGTGGCCCTGGTGCGTCGCTTGAAATCAGGTGCCTATGGTAAACCTCGACCATTTACCGGTTCAGCCAATACAAAATACGTTACCGAGAGTGATCGCCCCATTTTGACCCGGTTACAGATGCGCAAAATAGTATCCAATCAAGACTATGAATTGCATGGTGCCGACGGAGCACAGTTGTTGCATGACATGATCGCCACCGGTCGGTGTTATTGGCAAGATACGCTGGTTGCTGCGTTGAGTCTGGGTGAAATGCGCAAGGCGAGATTACATTGGTCGCTGCAAGAAGATGCTTCGCAAAAACTGTTATGCGAAAGCGCAGGGGTTGACACGATTTTGCCCGTAGAGCCTCCCTGGTATGTCGATTTCAATCAGCAGCAATGTGGTCCATTGGATACGCAATTACCGGCTGCGCTAGCAACAGCTTTGGTAAATGCGCCTGCGATTAGTCCCGATCAAGCCCCGGCAGTGGCGCAAGATCTCGCCGAACATTCGGTCGAGCATATTCTGCCACTGCCACGTATCTTCAGCAAAGTGAGTGAACAACGCGTGACCCCGATTATTTGTTTGGATCTTTTTATGCAAACCCTGACAGTGCAACGCGAATACCGTTGGGAATTCGATGCCAATCAGGTAGAAATAGAAATAGCACGGTTGAACTTTGACTACGATGGATTGATCGTCGGACTGAACGATCCCCGTCCGGTATTGACGCGAATTGACGGTGATACGATCTTGCGGATTAATCGGGATTTTAAAACCGAACAACGTGCCTTGCGGGAACTGGATCACTGGAACTGGGAACCGGTTGAAATGGAAGGTGCTTTTGTCGTTCCCGAGGAAAATTACGCCGACCTGACGATGGCAGATCAGGATCCATTGCAATTAACCAATTTCAGTCTGATTGCCATACCGGAGTTAACTGCAGCCGGCTGGCGTATTACAGTTGCTGATGATTATGCGTACCGACTGCCGCAACAAACCAACGACTGGTACGTTAATGTCGCCACCAAGACACAACAGAACTGGTTTGATTTGCAAGTGGGTGTCAATGTTGACGGCGAGAACGTTAATCTGTTGCCGCTGTTGCTCGAGATGTTGAATAGCCACAAGATCGACGTAAAAAAATTAAATAATCCGGCCGAAAAAAATCCGCTGGTGATTCATCTGGCAGATGGTCGGTTGTTAACCTTGGCGTTGGAACGCGTACGCGGTATTGTCAACACCCTGGTCGAATTGTATGACAGTGATCTGCAAGCCGATGGTCAGTTACGCTTAAATAATTTACACGCGGCACAATTAAGTGAACTGGAATCCGCCATGGGTACCGCAACCACCTGGTACGGCGGTGAGCATTTACGGCAAATGGGTAAACGCTTGCAGAACTTCGCCGGCATTCAGGCGGTCGCATTGCCATCCGGTCTGCAAGCGCAGTTGCGTGACTATCAGCAGCAAGGTGTTAACTGGTTGCAATTTCTGCGCGAGTATTCCCTGGGTGGAATCCTCGCCGATGATATGGGTTTGGGTAAGACGGTGCAAACGCTGGCGCATCTGTTAATTGAGCAGGAACAAGGACGACTGGATAAACCCTGCCTGGTGATCGCACCAACGAGCTTGATGTTTAACTGGCGTATGGAGGCAGAACGGTTTGCGCCTGGTCTGCGTGTCCTGGTATTGCATGGCGCCGAGCGTAAACAGCATTTCACCGAATTGTCCAAATACGATATTATTCTGACAACCTATCCGTTATTACCGCGGGATATGCATGTCTTGCTGGCGCACGAATATCATTACGTCATTCTCGATGAAGCGCAAAATATCAAAAACCCCAAGGCACAGGCCAGCAAAGTGGTTCGGCAGATACAGGCCCGTCATCGTTTGTGTCTCACCGGTACGCCGATGGAAAATCACCTGGGCGAGATATGGTCCTTGTTTGATTTTCTGATGCCAAAGTTACTGGGGGATGATAAACAATTCCGGCGTCTGTTCCGGGTGCCTATCGAGAAAAACGCTGATCAGAAACGTCAGCACAGTTTAAATACACGTATCGCGCCATTTTTATTGCGGCGTACCAAGCAGGAAGTCATAAAAGAACTGCCGCCCAAAACCGTGATTGTTCAAAACGTCGAACTAAGCGGTGGTCAGCGCGACTTGTATGAAAGCATCCGTGTGGCGATGTACGATAAAATACGTGTTTTGATCGATCAGCAAGGTATGGCGCGCAGCCATATTATTATTCTGGATGCGCTGCTGAAACTGCGGCAGGTCTGTTGTGATCCGCGTCTTGTCAAACTCGAGAGTGCAAAACAAGTTAAAGACTCGGCCAAGATCCAATTGTTGATGGATATGCTGCCGGAGCAAATCGAAGAAGGCCGGCGGATATTGTTATTTTCACAATTTACCAGCATGTTGGCCCTGATTGAAACAGAGTTGCACAAACAAAAAATTGACTACGTAAAATTAACCGGCGAGACCAAAGCGCGCGCGGTACCGATACAACGTTTTCAAAAAGGCGAAGTGTCTTTATTTTTAATCAGTCTGAAAGCGGGTGGGACGGGGTTGAACCTCACTGCCGCTGACACGGTGATTCATTATGATCCCTGGTGGAATCCGGCGGTGGAGAATCAGGCGACCGATCGGGCGCATCGCATCGGCCAGGATAAGCCGGTGTTCGTGTATAAGCTGATTACCATGGGTACGGTGGAAGAAAAAATTCTCGCCCTGCAGGCGCGTAAACAGGAATTGGCAGATAACTTATTCAGTGATACGGGTAAGGGTTCGAATGCGCTGACGCAGGCTGATCTGAGTGCCTTATTTGAACCACTTAAATAGGTAATGATGAATTAGTTCGTCATTCCGGTGTGCACCAGATTCCAGAGAAAATTTTAGCTAGTCATAGAGCCAAAGAGACGCACATATTCCATTGTCGCTGCTTCAATATCATTATTATCAAAGACTCCGGCGATTGCAGCAATCATGTCAGCGCCAGCGGCAATGAGTGTTGCGGCATTCTGCGGTGTGACACCTCCGATAGCAACAATCGGAATATGTACTGCCTTACGTATGGCACGTAATGTGGCTAATGTTGCCGGTGGTGCTTCCGGTTTGGTTTGCGAAGGGAAGAATCTACCCAGGGCGATATAGTCTGCACCCAGCTGTTGAGCTTGCACTGCCAGGCGCTGATCGCTATGACAAGAGATTCCAATAATCTTCTCGGCTCCGAGTTGCGCGCGTGCCGCGACGAGTGCGCTGTCACTCTGCCCCAGATGTACCCCGTGAGCATGACAGGCAAGCGCCAGTGCAACATCATCATTGATTATAAACGTGGCATTGAATTGGTCACAGAGTTCGCGTAGCTGTAATGCGGCGGCGTAGCGTTGTTCTGTTGCTGCAGTTTTATCGCGATATTGAATCAGTCGTGCGCCTCCGCGCAAGGCTGCCGTTACCATCGTCGTCAGCGCCTGGTTGCGCCGTGCCGCAATACGCGTATCGGTGATGGCATATAGACCACGCAGCAGGTGGGGATCACGCATGGATCATTCCGGTTGAACAAAACGTTGCGGAAGCAACTGGCCCTTGCCGGCGGCATACGCCTGTTGCAATGTTCGATAGGTGTACTGTTGCGCCAGTTGCACCGCGTTAACAACAGGTTCACCGTGAGCAATGTGCGCGGCAATACTCGAGGCAAGTGTACACCCCGTGCCGCGATATTCGTGGGGCAGACGCGGGGAGGTGAACTGTTGCGGGACATTGTTAGCATGATACAAACGGTGCACGATATCCGTGCCGGCTTCATGCGACCCTTTGATCAACACATAGCGGCAGCCCCATTGCAATAATTGTTGCCCGCAGCTATCCAATGCTTCTGCATGTGCCAGTCGGCGCGCTTCGATGCTATTGGGGGTTAATAATAAACAGCGTGGTAACAATAATTCTGTGATCGCTGCGTGGACTTCGTTATCCATTAAATGTCCACCACCGCCACCGGCCATCACCGGGTCGAAGATCACCGGGATAGTCGGATAATCACACAAGACACTATATATACTCTCGACGATCGCGGTAATACCGATCATGCCGATCTTGATGGCGCGCACATCAAGGTCCGTTAACAGTACACGTGCCTGATCTTCCAGTAACAACGAGTCAGCCGGGATAAAGCGTTGTACTTGTATTGTGTCTTGTACGGTGTGCGCGGTGATCAGCGTGGCGGCGTGAGCGCCATTGGCGTGAATCGCTATTGTGTCAGCGGTAATGCCTGCGCCGCCACTTGGGTCGTGACCGGCGAATACCAGTACGGTGCTTGTTACTGAAGCAATATTGTTCATGGGGATGAATTCACTAGTGCGATTTGCAGCGTTGCCGCCAGATTATTCATGCTATGCAAGGCGATGGGTAACAGTACCGATCCGCTGCGCCAACGTGCAATCCCCAGGATAAGCCCCAGACCGAATACCACAAACATTTCCGGAATGGCGTATTGCAGATGCACAATCGCAAAACACGTGGCAGTGACCAGGATGGTGCCGCTGTGACCTAACCAGGATTGTCGCAACCCGGCATAGACAAAACCGCGGAATAACACTTCTTCGAATATCGGCGCAGTCAGGATGATCGTAAACCAGAGAAAGGGTAAATTGCGCGTCGAGGTATAAGTGTCACGCATGAAATCCCCGATCGGGTCACGACCGGCCATGTAATAAATTGTTTCGGTCAGTAACATGTAGGAGAGCAACACCAGGATACTGATAAACACGGTACGTGTGGCAATTGGTCGCAATGCCAAATAGTGTGTCAGCGGCAAGCCGCGGCGCAGTTTGCAAAACAAGGCGATCAGGCTTAGACCGAGTACACTGCGCAAGGTTAAACTGATCGACAGGAGATCCCCGCTGGGATTGATTTGCGCAAAAGATTTTTTAAAGTGGGTCATCACATCCGTGCCAGCCTCGGTAATTGGATACTGGTGCAGCGTGTAAATAATGGCGGTGATGATTTCTGTTGTTGAAGCAGCTGCGATTAGCACCACTGTTAGCAGCAGCGTCGGCCATAACCCCCAGGGTGTTGGTGAAGTTGAATTCACGATACAGGCAGTAGCCCATCGTGACGGGCTTCATCTTCCGGCAGAATTCGTTCCTGTACCACCCGCCAGACTCCATCGGCTTCTTTTTCGATCAGCACATCGATACCTTGACGATTCTGACTGCCGTCGCAGGCAATGACGGTTTCACAGGTTTTGAACATCAGACGATCCGCGGTGGCCGCACGCAGTTTCAATCTCTGATAAGTCACAGAGTCGATCAGGCCATGGGTAAATTCATGACGACATTGCCTGGCCCGGTCGTCATAACCGATTTGATCAAAGTCGGGTACGCCGGTGAGTTGCACTCGCTTGGAGAGCAAATTCAGGTGCCCAACCAGATCACATTTCGCTACGGTGCGGCTGATTTCAGCTATCCGCTGCTGGATGATTGCTTCTGACATGGATTCCCTGTTTCAATCAAGGTTAAGGAAAGCTGATTTTACCCGGTTTTGGTTTTGCTTTGGGGAGAAAAACATTAGAATGCCACGAGTCGGAATAAAACAGGCCAGGATTGGAATATGTTGACATTACCGCAACCGACGAATTCATTGTTCTGGCAGGAAGTCAGGGTGGGTGAACTCTTGTGACCACAGTATCGATTCCACAGCTGGTAGCCCATCGCGGCTTCACGGCAAACTATCCGGAAAATACGCTGCTGGCAATCCGTGCTGCGGTGGAAGCGGGTGCACGTTTTGTTGAATTTGATATCCAGCTGACTGCCGATCAGGTGCCGGTGTTATTCCATGATCGCGACATGCAGCGCATGTGTGGCCAGACAGGCAGCGTGCAGGATCTGGACCTTGCACAACTCAATAATTTGTCTGTACATCAGTTCGGTACGTTCGGCTATAAATATGTCGGTAACCCGATAACCACATTAGCGGAATTAGCGGCGTATCTCGTGACGCAACCGCAGGTGACTGCCTTCGTCGAACTCAAACGTAATAGTCTGCAAAAATTCGGTATTGCTACGGTGATTGCACGTGTATTTGCGGCGATTGCACCCATCAAATCACAATGCGTGATCATTTCGTATAATCTGGATGCCTTGCAGGTGGTGCGTGCCGAGAGTGATTATCCGATTGGTGCCGTCTTTGATTTTTGGCGCGAGCGCAATTCAGAACTGATTCGTCAGATGCATCCTGAATACGTTTTCACTGATATCGATCAACTGCCGCGTTGGGGCAAATTGCAGGTTGGCAACAGCAAGCTGGCGGTTTATGAGTGTACCGATCCTGACCATGCCTTGCGGGTGCATCGTCGCGGCGTGGATCTGGTGGAGACCTTTGCGATTGAACCGATGTTGACGCAACTGCACTTGCGAGCAAGTACGACATGAGTGAATTTTATGATATCGGCATCATCGGCGGTGGTATTCAGGGTTGTGGTCTGGCGCAAGCGGCGGCAGCGGCAGGTTATCGCACCGTGGTGTTTGAACGTGAAGCCCTGGCACAGGGAACCTCAAGCAAATCCAGCAAACTCATTCATGGCGGGCTGCGCTATCTGGAGAGCGGCCAGCTCGGCCTGGTACGTCAGTCACTCTATGAACGCGAATTATTAATCCGTAATGCGCCGCAGCTGGTGCAGCATATCCCATTCTATATACCTATATATAAGCAAACCTCGCGGCGACGTTGGCAACTGTTTGTTGGTTTGTCATTGTATGCGGCGCTGGGAAATTTCAAACCACATGCCTGTTTCCGACGGGTGCCGCCAGTGGAATGGGCTGATCTGGATGGTTTGCAGACGCGCGATTTACAGGCGGTATATCAGTATTGGGATGCGCAAACTGATGACGCCAAATTAACCCGGGCGGTGATGCAGTCCGCGCAAAAACTGGGAGCGTCACTGCTCTGTCCGGCCACGGTTGAACGCATCGATTATCAAAGCGGTGAATATTATGTCGCTTATGCCCATGGCAGAACCTCCGGCATTGCGCGTTGTGTCATGTTGATCAATGCCGCCGGGCCCTGGGTTGATCAGGTTCACTCACTGATCAAGCCCGCTTGTGAATTTCCAAAAATAGAGTTGGTGCAAGGCACACATTTGCTGGTACGGCAGATGGCGCCCAAAGGCGTCTACTATGTCGAGTCACCGAGTGATCGCCGTGCGGTGTTTGTGATGCCGTGGTATGGGCAAACATTAATTGGCACGACGGAACAGGTTTATCACGGCGATCCCGCCCAGGTGCAACCCACTGAGCATGAGGTCGATTATCTGCGCAGTATCGCACATCATTATTTTCCCCATCTGGATAATACGCTGGTGCAACAGTTTGCCGGACTACGGGTTTTACCTAAAGGGGAACAAAGTATATTTAATCGGCCACGTGATACCGTGGTGCATATCATGCCGACATTGCCTGGCTACGTCGCATTGATTGGTGGCAAGCTCACCGGTTATCGTGCTACCGCGCAAAAAGTACTGCAAATGTTGAAGCCCGGCTTACGCACCCGTATGCCCGTGGCCGATACGCGAGAACTGAAACTGGAACCTGTCAAAGGTGACGCTGCGATAATGACAATCAAGTAGTGCGGGGAGCTTATTTTTTACTGGTCTCATTGGCGCGACGCATGCGATCCAGCATGGCATTTTCCCAAAGCAAATAACGTTGATCCAATACCGGATTATCTTTGGGCTCGATCCAGTCGCCAAGTTTATTTTCAGGCCAATGGTTGGGCATACCGGCGGCAAGATACGCCGTGCCACGGGCGGTGGATTCACATTCACTGGGGCGGTATATCGGTAAGCGGGTGAGATCGGCAATGCGTTGTAGCATGCCGTCCAGTTTGGCCAGACCGCCGGTTACCTGCAATTGATCCGGATGCGAGGCGAACTTCATGGTTTCCTGCACATTGGCGGTAATCAGAAACACGATGCTTTCGATCAACGCGACGTACTTGGCGGCAGTATCGCCGTTATCCAGAAATTCCGATTCAAAATTCGGCACCCAGTACGGTGCGGCCAAACCGGAAATGCCATTCAGAAATAACGGTACCTTGGTGACTTCAGTTAACCATACCGGCAGTTGTTCCCATAATTGGGTCACCGGTTCCTGTCCCGCCAACCACTCCAGCGCACTGCCGGCGCCGTTGACGGTGCCTTCGAGCACATAGCGTGTGTCGTGCGCATTTGAATAGATGACACTGGTCAACAAACGACGCGCATATAACATCGCATACCCTGATGGTCGTGATATGAATGCGCCGGTGCCGATATTGACGTACACCGTTTCCGGTTGCAGTTCACCATAGGCAAATAACGCCGCAGATTGATCCCCCGTCACTATGTTCAGGGGAATACGTTGACCGCGAATGTTGATATGACCAAAGAGATAAGCGGTTGGTACACAATCAGGTAAGACATCGCGTGGAATGCCGAATTGTTTTAACAGGTATTCATCCCAGTCTTGACGGTGGATATGCCACAGCAGGGTGCGCGATGCGCTGACAGGATCCGCCGCAAACGTTTTTTCCTCAGTAAGCTGCGCCGCAAGATAACTGCTCATCGGCCCCATGTGCAGGCGATTTTCGGCGCGGGCTTGTTTGACACTGTCGTTATGATCCAGACACCAACGTAGCTTGCTGGCGCCGTAATGGGCGGAAGGAAATAATCCGGTGGTCTTGTGGATGTCCTCGCGATCGACATGTTGTTCTTCCAGCCAACGCCAGGCGCGTGTATCCTGCCAACTGATGATCGGCGTCAGCGCCGCACCAGAATGTTTATCCCAACAGACAATATTGGAACGCTGTGTCGCGAGGCCAGCGGCTTCGACGTGTTTAAGGCGGCTACCGAGTTGCTCAGCAATTTCATCCAGACATTCGCGAATCGAAGCCAAAATTTCGGCGGCATCCTGCTCAACATAATGAATCGCTGGATGGGTGGTGTGTATGGCACGTTGTGCGCTCGCCACCAGTTCACCTTCCATATCGAATACCATTACCCGACTGGCATGGCCACCCTGGTCGATCGCGAGAAACAAACTTTTGGAAGTGAAATTCAGCACGGGGACTTTTTATCGTTGCTATTCGTTCAACTGTAGATGATCGATACGGGTAATTCCATAGCTAATTTAAATAGCGCGCGATTAAAGCCTTAGCATAATTAGCGGGAGGTAAGGCAATGCGCACCTGATGGCCCCCGCCGGGCGCTTCCAGCATTGCTTCACCGGTGGAAGATTCGATTTTTTCCAGTGTGATGTTGTGATTGCCCTGCGGCAAGATGAGTTCCAGCTTGTCGCCGCAGCGGAATTTGTTTTTCACCAGCACATCCGCCATGCCGCTGGCAGGATCAAAGCCGGTAATTTCACCGACGAATTGCTGTTGCTGATGGATCGAAGTGGATTGCAGGTAATTTTGATAAGCTTGATCCGGATGGCGCAGATAAAAACCATCGGTATAGCCACGGTTAGCGAGATTATCCAGTTTGCCGTACAACGTTGCATCAAATGGCCGACCTGCCATGGCATCATCAATGGCCTGACGATAGATCTGCGCGGTGCGCGCGACATAGTAATAGGATTTGGTGCGGCCCTCAATCTTCAGTGAATCAATTCCGATTTTCACCAGGCGTTCGATGTGTTGCACGGCGCGCAGATCCTTGGAGTTCATTATATAAGTGCCATGCTCATCTTCCAGGATAGGCATATATTGACCGGGACGTTCAGATTCTTCGATGAGATACACTTGATCGGCGAGCGGATGGCGCTGTATAGCAGTTGCTGCAAACGGTTCAGGATTTCGTATTGCCTGCATGGCATCGAATTCAATCTTCTGAATGTCACCACTGGTGTCTTCCCCGGCCTGATGAACCTTGTAATCCCAGCGACAGGCATTGGTGCAGGAACCTTGATTGGGATCGCGGTGATTAAAATATCCGGACAGCAAACACCGACCGGAATAGGCGATGCACAAGGCGCCGTGCACGAATACTTCCAGTTCCATATCAGGACACAGTTGACGGATTTCAGCAATTTCATCGAACGATAGTTCGCGTGACAGAATGACCCGTTTGAGTCCCAGCTGTTGCCAGAATTTCACGCTGGCATAATTCACCGTATTGGCCTGTACTGATAAATGGATGACCGTGTCCGGCCAACGTTCCCGTACCAGCATGATCAAGCCGGGATCGGCCATGATCAACGCATCGGGTTGTAATGCTATGACCGGTTCCATGTCCGCCATATAGGTTTTAATCTTGGCGTTGTGCGGTGAGATATTGCTGGCGACAAAGAATTTTTTATGTTGCGCATGCGCTTCAGCGATACCGATGGCGAGATTCTCCAACTGAAAATCATTGTTGCGTACCCGCAGGCTATAGCGCGGCTGACCAGCATAGATCGCATCGGCACCATAGGCCAGGGCATAGCGCATATTTTTCAGTGTGCCGGCAGGCAGGAGTAATTCGGGACGTAGCATGGATTGGTTTCAGCTTCAGTGCGATAGCAGTGCACGAATTGTAGCAAGTATTCGGCTTGCCGTTCGGCTTTTAAACGTGTAAATACACTTGCTATGCATAACACATTCATTGACGTCGCAACATTGCAGCGCTCCATAAAAGATCCGCAATGGATTGTGGTGGATTGCCGTTTTGATCTGGCCGATGCCAAAGCCGGACGACTTGCCTATGTGCAGGCACATATCCCCGGCGCACGTTTTGCGGATATGAACAAAGACCTCTCTGCACCCGTGACCAGCAAAACGGGGCGGCATCCATTGCCCAGCCCGGACATTCTGGCGGCCAGGCTGGGTCAGTGGGGGATCGATCGGCAATATCAGGTCGTTGCCTATGACTCTGGCAATGGTGCATTTGCAGCTCGGTTATGGTGGCTGCTGCGCTGGCTTGGACATGAGGGTGTAGCGGTCCTGGAAGGAGGCTGGCAGGCCTGGACGGCAGCAGGCTTACCTCAGGAGCAGAATATACCGGTCATGACGGCCCGGCACTTTGTCCCCAAGGTCCATGCCGAACAGGCGCTGACGGCTGAAGCCATTCAGCAAGGCCTGTTGCAGCAGTCGATTACGCTGATCGACGCTCGCAGCCCGGCACGCTACGCGGGCGAAACCGAGCCTATCGATCCCGTTGCCGGACATATTCCCGGTGCAATTAACCTTCCATTTGAGGGTAATCTCGATTCCCTGGGGCGCTTTCTTCCCGCCGGGCAATTACGGGAGCGCTTTGCAGCTTTTACTAACGCACGGTCAGCCAGCAGTGTTATACATATGTGCGGATCAGGAATTACTGCCTGCCACAATATTTTAGCCATGGAAATCGCTGGCTTACGTGGTTCGCGGCTTTACCCCGGTTCCTGGAGCGAATGGATCCGTGATCCCGATCGGAATGTTACAAATGGTTACGATGCTTGACAGGGTAGGGTTATTTCAGGCCTGATTAGCCTAGAAAAAAGCTCAATTAATTAATCACGATGGAGGTATTTAGGATGCGTATGCAGACACAGGAGGCATCCCGTGAGCGCCGCGGTGGTTCTCAAGGCAAGCTCAACACCTTATTGCAGACACGTACGGAAACCCTGACGCTGTTCAGTCAGCTAGTGGGGATTCGTCCATTTAATCCGGATCAGGAATTACACCTGTTACTGCAGGAATTCTGTGAAACCCTGGTGGATTACACAGCCAGCGCGCATTTTCAACTCTATCGCTTTCTGGAAGACGGCAGTGAACGGCGCGGCAACATCAAGAATTTCTCCGCCTCGGTTTATCCGCGTATCTCCGACAGCACCCAGCTCATTCTGGACTTTAATGAAAAATACGAGTCAGAAGATCGTTGCAAGGATTTCTCGTCTCTGGATGATGATCTTTCCAAACTTGGTGAAGCCTTGGCCGATCGGATTCAGATGGAAGATCAAATTATCGCTGCCCTATCGGTTTCACGCTAATTACCTGTCTGTCCCATTCCTCTCCTGCGAAGCGGAATGGGGCATTCAGATGCCATCGCTGCAAACATATCCTGTTTCCAAGTGGTTAAAATTTGCTCATAAACTAGCAGATGATACAGTGATCGCCCTGGTACACAACCGCATATTTCCAAAAATAAATAAAGTTTTATCAGAGAGTTACCGATAACTTTCGCTAAGGCATGGAGGCTGTGTCAGATTTCTGTCTATCACATGCTTCTGCATCTTGCGTAATTTCAAATTTATCGACGAGGGTGGTTCACATGAAAAAGATTCTGGTGAGTATGTTATTTCTGGCGTCCAGCAGCGCTTGGGCGGATTTTGTCGGCGTAAGAGCCAGTGGTGGTGTGTTTGATTACGCCGTCTCCGGAACCATCCGGGATAGCGCATCCGTTGCGGATACGATCGACCTTAAAAGCGGTATGGGCCTGCAAGATAAAAGAGAATCCAGCGGATTTCTTTACATCGAACATCCTATTCCTGTGATTCCAAATATTCGCTTGGGCACGACCAGTTTGAAACTGGAAGGTACTGGCACCATTAGCGCGACATTCAATGGTCAAACTTTTAGTGCCGCAACGACAACCGACCTGGATTTAAGTCATACGGATATCGGACTGTATTATGAAATTATCGACACAGGCTTTGATTTCGATTTGGGCATCAATTTAAAACAATTTAAAGGCCATGCGATTTTAACCAGTGGCGCCACGACGACAACGCAAAATATCGACGCGACGGTGCCGATGTTTTACGGCTCGGTGAATATACCGATTCCGATTACCGGGATTTCCATAGGCGCAGACATGAGTGCATTGTCGGTAAACAAAAACAAGATCTCTGATTTGTTATTCCGGGTGCGCTATCAAACGGATTATCACTTTGGTGTCGAACTGGGTACGCGTTCGATGGAACTGAAGCTGGAAAAAGCTTCGGATAATTTGTACGCGGATATCAAGGTGAAGGGCCCGTATTTGAATCTGTTCCTGTATTTCTAATTCGGGAAAACGCAGGAACAAAAAAGCGGCCGGGTGGCCGCTTTTTTTATGGAATAAATTCGTTTAGTCATGCGCGCGCGACTTGGCTGCGCATCCAAAAAATTATCGATTGGATATACGTGCGACGATTCGAGTTTCACGTGCCTTGCGGATATCTTCACGGATATGAGCCGTACGTCCCAGCTGATTGCCCAGGTGATAACCGAGCACGAACAGGGCGGAGCAGGCAGCAGCAGCGATAATAATAAAAGTCATAATCTTGTTTTAACCTCAGGCACGACAACCGGAATAATCAATGTATCGGTTAGTGTAGTGCGTGGGTTAAATTAAAAACGGTATTAGTGTGGGAAACATTGAGCCCGGTCACGATTTTACTTTCGTGATCGATGCTGAAGGTGAGTAAATGTGAATTCCATCACGCGTCATTGCCATCGGCTGCGGGCAATTGAATCGTGTCTTCATGTAAATCAGCCGGAATCGGTACCATGCGTTCCATCAAGGGCACCGGGTGTAATCCAAGACGTTGTTCATAAATTGCGGTATAGGTGAGAACCCGTTGGCAATAATCACGGGTCTCATTAAAGGGCACCAGTTCAACCCAGATATCGGCCGGAATCGATCCTTCCTTGGGCAGCCATTTCAGCACGCGGCGTTCGCCGGCATTATAGGCGGCCGTGGCGAGGACTTTGTTGCCATTGAACTTATCGATAACTTTGCGCAAGAAATTCACGCCTAATTTTATATTAGTGTTAACGTCGAGCAGATCGTTACGATTGAAGCGCAAACGCATCGAGCGCGCGACTTGCCGTGCGGTTGTCGGCATCAATTGCATCAGGCCCAGAGCACCCGCGTGAGAACGTGCGTCTTCGGTAAAGGCACTTTCCTGGCGAATAATCGCATACGTCCAGGCAGGTTCGATACGTTGTTGTTTGGCCTGCGTCATGATCACTTCACGATGTGCCAGCGGAAAACGTTTTTCCAGATCATCCCAATAATCAGCTTGCATCAGCGTTACGATAGCGCGATCGTGCCAGTTCCATTCATGCGCGAGTTGTGCGGCCATCAGCATTTGTGCTTTATCCATGCGCTGAATGGCATGGGTCCATTCCCTGCGTGCATCGACGACACGATTAATGGCATACAGTTCACGGGCGCGTTCAATGGCGGGCAACTTTGCCAAAGTTTGCAAATCATTTGCCGGATAACGTACCGGGTGTTGTTCAAGTTGATACCCCAAGCCGGCACGATCGGCGGCAAGGAATCCGTAATAACTCCGGGTGTCGCTGCTAAGCAAATAAATTGAGCGGGCTTCATCCATGCGGCCCATGGCTTCGAGCGCACGACCACGCCAGTAACGCCAGCGATCACTTTGCTTTTGTTCATCAGGCAGGCGATCCATCCATTCCAGTGCCGTTTCCCAATCCTGATCGGTCAACGAAGTAATAATAAAAATTTCCTGAGCGCGTTGATCGCGGGTATCGATATCGAATTTTGCGAGCCACTCACGTCCGCTGAATGGATCATCGCGCGCTAAAGCCAGGGCGAGATGCCGCTCGGTGCGGTCGCGTTCTTGATCGCCAAAGGCAAATTCATTGCGCCATTTATTCCAGAGCTCTGCAGCAGCAGGACCGCTTTTTATGCCAAGACGGGAAATGCCATCACTGAGAATCCAGCGCAGAATTTGAGAATCGTGATCCTTGAATCGATCGTGCACTTGTTTGATGTAGTCGGGATCACGGCGGACTTTGGCCCATAAGCGTACCCAATAACGATCTTTTGCATCGACATAGTCTCCCAGGGTCATGCCCAGGTTGACTTGTCCGGCTTGCATCGCCAAACGAATTCGTTCCCAGACCAACTCCTGGCTTAACGTCCCATCGGCAAACCAGCGATCAATTGGCGCAGCGCAATGATAAGGAAGGTGTTTACCGGTCAGCCATAATCCTTCGAGCACGCTATAAGCGCGTTGCGGTTCATTAATTTCAAACAGCGCAGTAGCAAAATCACATTGCAATCCGACATCGGTAGTGAAGTAATAATTTTCTACCAGCAAGCGCCATTGTTTTTTACGCGCCAGGGTTTTGAGCCATTCTTCCTGTAAACGTAATGCCAGCGGCGAGCCGGCATATTTATCCAGGAACATATAAATATTCTTGTAATCAGCGTGGGCCAGATCTTTGCGAATTTCCTGAAATTCGAGATAGGCATGCAGGGGATAATCGCGCAACTGCGATTCGAGTTGGCGATACTTCGCATGTTGGCCGGATTTAAGCGCGCGCTCGGCATCGAGGAATAACTGTCGTTGCGTGGTGAGATCATCACCTCTGGTGGCCAGTGCAGGTGTAACTATCGCACCGGCAAGTACTACACACAGAAGGGGGCTTAAAGAAAATTTCATAACTGCGACACCATGGTAACACCTCAAAATTCCGTCTCAACTATACACAGGCAGCATGAAGTATGCCAGCTAACTCCTTGTTTATTAACAATCGGTGTTATTCTTATGCCGATATCAGGGTTAGCGACCAATTACAGCAGATGTTAAGCATCGGCCAGTCAGTTATTCACCTTACCCGGTGTGGGTAAACCCTTGCAACGACAGATGTTTTATACTGCGACTCTGATTTTCACTCACCACGTAGAGCTGGAGTTTTCATGGCGGATAAAAAGCTGAATCGTTATTCCTCACGTATTACCGAACCCAAGTCGCAAGGCGCTTCGCAAGCCATGTTATTGGGGACAGGGTTGCAACCGGCCGATTTGAGCAAGGCGCAGGTGGGAATTTCCAGCGTCTGGTGGGAGGGCAACACCTGTAACATGCATCTGAATGATCTGGCGGCCAAAGTCAAAGAAGGTGTGGTAGCGGCAGGTTTGGTGGGGATGCGTTTTAATACCATCGGGGTCTCTGACGGTATTTCGATGGGTACCGATGGCATGAGTTATTCGCTGCAATCGCGCGACATCATTGCCGACTCCATCGAAACCGTGATGAATGCCCAATGGTATGACGCCAATATTTCGATACCCGGCTGTGACAAAAATATGCCAGGCGTAGTGATGGCGATGGGGCGCATCAATCGACCATCACTGATGGTCTACGGCGGTACCATCAAACCTGGACATTGGCACAATAAAACCGTGGATGTCGTGTCGGCCTTCCAGAGTTACGGCGAATTCATTACGGGCAAGATTTCAGACGAGGAGCGTGCCGGGATCGTCTCACATTCCTGTCCCGGTGCAGGTGCCTGCGGCGGTATGTATACCGCCAATACCATGGCGTCAGCGATCGAAGCATTGGGTATGAGTCTGCCATACAGTTCATCCACACCCGCAGTCGATCCCGGCAAAATCCAGGAGTGTCTGGCAGCAGGCAAGGCAGTCCGCTATTTATTGGAAAATGATATCAAGCCGCGGGATATTATGACGCGCAAGGCCTTTGAAAACGCCATGGTGATCGTCATGGCTCTGGGGGGTTCAACCAATGCGGTCCTGCATCTGATTGCGATGGCCCGCGCCGTGGATGTGCCTCTGACCATTGATGACTTCCAGGTTATTTCCGACCGCATTCCCTTTATTGCCGATTTAAAACCCAGCGGGCTTTATGTTTTTGAGGACTTGCACAAGGTGGGTGGGGTTCCGGCAGTAATGAAGTACTTACTCAGCCGTGGCTTTATGCATGGCGATTGTTTAACAGTAACTGGTAAGACCTTGGCCGAGAACCTTAAGGATTTACCTGACTTATCGCCCGGTCAGGAAGTCATTGTGCCGTTGGAACGACCCATTAAAACCACAGCACATATCCAGATCCTCAAGGGTAATCTCGCCCCCGGTGGCTCCGTCGCGAAGATTACCGGTAAAGAAGGGCTGAAGTTCACCGGCCCGGCGCGGGTATTCGACTGTGAAGAGGACATGCTCAAGGGTTTGGAACAAGGCAAAATCAACAAGGGTGATATCGTCGTGATTCGCTACGAAGGTCCCAAGGGTGGACCCGGGATGCCAGAAATGCTCACGCCAACCTCAGCCATTATGGGCGCGGGTTTGGGCAAGGACGTGGCGCTAATCACCGATGGGCGTTTCTCTGGCGGCTCGCACGGTTTTATTGTTGGCCATGTGGTGCCCGAAGCGCAGGAAGGCGGACCGATTGCATTGATTCAGAATGGTGATGTGATTACCGTCGATGCTGAAAAGCGCCTCTTACATGTGGATCTGACCGATGCCGAACTCGCCAAACGCAAAGCAGTCTGGAAGATGCCGGCGTATAAGGCGGTGCGTGGAACATTGTATAAATACATCAAATTGGTGAAAGATGCTTCGCAGGGCTGTGTGACCGACGAATAGTGAATTATGCGAACTGCTTATCAATCCGGTGAAATGTAAGATATAAATACAGTCTTTTACTAATTGCTGCGGATCTGGCTTAGGGAGTTATATGTAGCCGTCGAGACGAATAGCTGGCATTGACGGAATTTACCCTGCTAGAATCGGCTCATAATAATCAGCAATATCTGCATGGGTGACATGCGGGGAGAGAAAAGCAATGAGTAAGCAGTATACGCCTGTCGTGGGTAACTGGTATGTCAACCGCACCGGTCAGCTGATCAAAGTAAAGCTGATGGAATTGGCTGCTGGCACACCGATCAAGGCCATGATCGAATATCTTGATGGCACGACCAAGATCATCGATATGGAAGCCTGGTCTTGTCTGGAACTGAATCGCCATTTAAGCCGTGGCGGGAATGTGCGTTTCCAGAAATAAGCCACGCGGTTAATTCCACCGCGTGTTCTCACTGCCAGCCAGCAGCTGGCGTTGTGTTTCATTCTCAAAATTCTTAGCTGACCAATTTTCGTTTGGTCTGACTTGCCAGGATCATGCTGATATCGAGCAAGGCGGGTTTACCCAGATAATACCCCTGTCCAAAGTCCACGCCCAGTTCACGCAGTACCTGGAAGTGGATTTCCGCTTCGACAAATTCTGCCACTGTTTGTTTACCCATGGCGTGGGCAATTTCATTCATGGCTTTGACCATGGCTTGATCAATATTATTTTCGGCCAGATTACGCACAAACCTGCCATCGATTTTGACTATATCTACCGGCAGTTCACGTAAATAGGCGAACGAGGACATGCCGCTGCCAAAATCATCCAATGCGGTTTGGCAACCGAGGCTGCGCAAATGGCTGAGCAAGGTAGTGGCCATCGTCATATCGCCAATGGCGGCAGTTTCGGTAATTTCAAAGGTTAGTGCGGCAGGTTCCAGTCCGGTTTGGTGCAGCATAGCCGGGATTAATTCCGCAATTAATGGTGCGGTAATGGATTGTCCCGATAGATTCAGTGCATAGCGTATGTTTGCACCTTGGGAACGCACAT
Source organism: Gammaproteobacteria bacterium (assembly GCA_024641475.1). Lineage (GTDB taxonomy): Bacteria > Pseudomonadota > Gammaproteobacteria > UBA6429 > Thiohalophilaceae > JACQBC01. The sequence continues at coordinate 65,500 of JAHECZ010000003.1, read as the reverse complement.
AGGCCAGGTGTTGGATGGCATGACGAATCACCCACGCATCAATCTCCGCGGACAAGCCAAAGCGTTCCGCTGTTGGCAGAAAGCCTGCCGGCATGATCACCGTACCATCCTCATCAAGCATGCGCAGCAGTATTTCAAACGAGACAGTATTGCGATGTTGGGTATCGACAATCGGTTGGGCTGCCAGGACGAATCGATTGTGTTCCAGTGCCTGTTTGATCCGCCGCGACCAGCCGATATCGATCGACATGGTATGGACATCTTGATCATTTTCCCGGGTGAAAATATGTACCCGGTTGCGGCCACCGCGTTTTGCCAGATGGCAGGCCAGATCGGCTTGCGACATCACTTCGCTGGATGAACCCATTTCCTGCGTGATGATGGCGACTCCAATAGAGCAGCCAATGTCGACAGTGCGGCCATTAAAATGGAAGGCGTATTCTGCCAGCAGCAGCCGGAATGACTCGGCTATTTTGGGGATTTGTTCCAGATTGGCCTGATTCACAAGTACCACAAATTCATCACCACCCAGGCGTGCCACCAGATCACTGCGGCGGGTGCGTTGAATGAGTAACTTCGATACCTCCACAATGAGCTTGTCGCCGGCGGCATGGCCCAGTGTATCGTTGACATATTTAAAGTTATCGAGATCCAGATAAAACAGTGCGCAGTGTGGTCGCAGATTTTCTTTAACTTCAGTCACCGTGCGATCCAGGACAGCATGAAAATAAGCGCGATTAAACAATCCGGTCAGGCTGTCGTGTTCCGCCATATTGCGCAGGTTTTCCATCATTGCCTTGCGCTCGGCAATATTGGCGATGACAGCCGTATATTTGGAGGCGCCGTCGTGCATCATGCGACTGAGTTTGAGTGACAAAGGAAACACGCCGCCGTTTCTTGCCTGTCCGAATACCTCGGTTTCCTGACCAACATAGCGGCGAACATCAAACTCGGGAGCAACACCAATTGGGCAATACGGATTATCGATTTCATCAAACGACAGATAGCGTGACAGATGCGTGCCAATTACTTCTTCCACATCCCAGCCAAATAATATTTCTGCGGCGCGATTCCAGGTTTCGATGTGGCCATTGTAGTTAAAGGTGATAATTCCTTCCGCGGTATTATCCAGTATGGATTGCAAGCGTTGTTCACGGGCACGGATTTCCTCCAGCATGTTGCGACGTTCGCGGTTATCCGCGGCCAGCGCCAGATAGAGCTTGCGTCCGCCGACATACATCTCGGTGATTTGCAGGGTAATTTCCAGTTCTGTACCGTCCTGATGCAAGGCAGTGAGTTCGCGGACTTTGCCGGATAAAATCTTGTCAGCAGAATCAATTGCCCGATTGATGTATTCGTCGTGATTTTCCTGATGCGGCGATGGCACCAAAACATTGACATTTTTTCCAAGCACTTCACTTGCTGCATAGCCAAACAGTTTTTCCGCCGCCGGATTGAAGCTTTCAATAAAAAAAAGGTTGTTGACAGTGAGAATGGCCTCAGCGGAATAGGTCAGGATGGCTTGCAGGTGTTCCTGGCGATTGTGGATTTGCTCGCGCATTTGGGTGAACGCCTGGGATAATTCCTGCGCTTCGGCGATATTTGATTCAGGAAGAACAATATTGGTTTCACCTTCTGCCTCTGCGCGCAAGGCCCGTATAACACGCGTGATAGGCCGACGTATCTGCGTTTCAAAGATCAGTGTGCCGAACATGGCAACAACGACTACAATCAAAGTAAGTAGCCACAATTGCGTTGATACATTGTCCGCTACGGCGGTTGTACTATTGATATCCTCAACCGCACGCTGTTCCACTTGGCGTTGTATCGCACGAAATTGCCCCCATAAATCGATAAACAGTGGATTGACTTTGTCACGCAGAAGAGGGATGTCTGTACGCCAACCATCGTTAGACAGCAGTATGGCCTTAACCTTGGCGTAACTCAGGTTCCAACGCGAATGTATGCGCTGCAGATCAGCGAGGGCACTGGTTTGTTCAAAACCGAGCTGGTTTCTATGTTGCAGATCCTGCAATTGTGCAAAAACGGTGTTGATGCGATTTTCATACGTGGCCATGTCTGCAATTGCCGCATTGAGGCTGATTTCGGATGAATGCACAAACACACCAAAGCGATTGGATGAGAATATCCGGAATATATTGATGCGCTGTAACCAGAGATAGCGCAGTTCATTAAACAGTTCCTTACTATGGAGTTGCTGAGTTGTGGGCGCATCATCACTGACCACTTCATTGATCGCTACGGTAACACTGCCATTGAACTCGATATTGAGTGGATTTAACTCGTTGACCATTATGCTGATATAAGGGAATACCTTGGTTGGATCCGCACGTAGTTCCAGGACTTTTTTTATCTGTGTGCGAATCGCGTCGGCTGTTACAGACAGTTGTTGAATTGGTTTATGGACTGCAGGATGTTCGGATATCCACTGTTCATGCATGAGAAGACTGATACGCGAATGTATCTCCTCGACATCGTGTAAGACCTGTTGTTTACTGATTTCACTGGGGACTAACAGATTTTGCTGAAAATCCATTTCGGTCTGCCAGAGTAAATTGCTCAACTCACGCAGAGAATGGCTCATGGCGACCCGACTGGTGAGATTATGGGTGTTGAGTGTGCTGGTGCCGTCGACTTTCTGTTGTGACAGCCAGGCAAAAGTGACCGTCGCGGCAATGAGTACGAAAGCGGTAAACAGGAAACGACCGAGGATGGTATTAAAACCAAAGGTGTCCAGCAGACCCTGGGATTGCGTTTTGACCGGGACTCCCGTTAAGGTTGCATGCGGCTGTTTGTGGGTGTCCAACTTTATAGCCTAAGGTAGGAATATCTATTCCCTTATCGGTACAAGAAGTCCTTGAGTTTAGAGGGGATTTGCCGGCAGTCTGAAAACCGTCATGATATTTAACGTAACTATATGAAAATATTGAAATTGGAGCCTTTATGAGTACGGATGAGTCATTCCAGGAAATGCGAGATTTACAGTTGCGCTTGCGGAAATTTGCCCAGGAACGCGATTGGGAGCAGTTTCATTCTCCGAAGAATCTGGCCATGGCGTTAATCGTCGAGGCGGGGGAATTGCTTGAGCATTTCCAGTGGCTCACCGAACCGCAAAGTGCCAGTCTGCCTGCGGAAAAACTCCAGCAGGTTGCGTACGAATTGGCCGATATTTTTATCTATACCTTACGGCTGGCGGATCGCCTGCAAGTGGACTTGCCGACTACCGTACTGAATAAAATCGCATTGAACGAAAAAAAATATCCAGCGGATAAAGTGCGCGGGAGTGCGAAAAAATATACGGAATATCAACAAGAGTGATGAGTAGCGCGGGCAAGGTAGACACAACGCGTGTGTGCCTTCCCTCGTTACTCGTTACTTGTTACTTGAAGCTGGCGCATCAATAACCGCTCTAATTCATCTGCGGGTATCGCCATACCTGACAGGTTACCTTGAATAAGATGACAGCCGTGGCGTTGGAGTAATTCCAGCTGTTGTGGGTTTTCCACCCCTTCAGCGATAACCCTCAGATTCAGGCTTTGCCCCATCACAACAATGGCGCTGGCAATAGCGGCGTCATCAGCATCCTCAACAATATCGCGAATGAAAGAACGATCGATTTTCAGGGTACTGATTGGAAAGCGGCGCAAGTAGTTTAATGAAGAATAACCCGTGCCGAAATCGTCAATTGCAATGCTTACGCCCAGATGGTGTAGCGAGTTCAATGCACTGATCGTTTTGCTGTCATTGCGCATCAACATGCTTTCAGTTAATTCCAATTCCAGCAAGGCCGGATTGACCTGGGTGGAATCGATGATGGCATGGATGTTTTTGAAAAAATCCGGATTGTTGAACTGTCGCCCGGAAAGATTGATTGACATAACGACATCCGTGATGCCTGCGTGTTCCCACTGACGAGATTGCCGACACGCCTGACGTGTAACCCATTCACCTACTGGCGCAATTAGACCGGTTTCTTCCAGTGCCGGGATAAAGTCATATGGGGAAATAACGCCCATTTCCGGATGACGCCAGCGAAGTAGCGCTTCAGCACCGATAACGCGCTGTTGCAATACATCAAATTGAGGTTGATAGAGCAGGAAAAATTCTTCACGCACCAGTGCTTGACGCAGCGATGTCTCCATACTAAGGCGTTCAAAGACACGGGCGCTAAGATCGCTGGAATAAAATTGATAGGTGTTGCGACCAAGATTCTTGGCGCGATACATGGCGGTGTCGGCATTGCGTAACAATATCTCGGCATCATCACCATCATTGGGAAAAATACTTACGCCGAGGCTGGCGGTTGTCGTATATTCCTGCGTGTCGATTACAAAAGGCGATATGAGCGTATCAAGTAATTTTTTGGTAAGTTGCAACACGTCTTTTTCTGCGGCCATATCTTCCAATAAGATTGCAAATTCATCGCTGCCAAAACGTGCTACCGTATCACCAGTACGTACGCTGCCGGCCAGTCTCCTGGCAAGCTGTTGTAAAATCTGATCACAATTCGCCTGTCCCAGCTGAACATTGAGTTGATTGAAATTGTCGAGATCGAGAATGACCACCGCAGCCATACGTTTGTGCCAATGGCTACGTGCCATGGCCTGCCGCAGCCGGTCCATGAACAAGGTTCGATTGGGTAATTTGGTCAGTGCATCATGATGCGCCATGAATTGCATGCGTTCCTGCGTACGCATGCGGTCTGATACATCGCGGCCGGTGGCGACGAAGTGGGCGATTTCACCTTTGGCATTACGAATGGGCGTGATGGTTTTTTCTTCGTAATAAATGGTGTTGTCTTTACGCTTGTTAATAAAAACTTCGCTAAACGGATCGCCGCCGAGAATGGTATCCCACAAATTCTTGTAAAAACTCCGTTCCTGTTTGCCAGAGTTGAACAGGGCGGGTTTCTTATGCATCACTTCATCGCGGGAATACCCGGTAATTTGTTCAAAAGCGGGATTGACGTACTCAATATTACCATCACAGTCCGTGATCATGACCATGTCGGCTGTTTGTTCCAGTGCGCTCGATAAGGTCTGCATTTGCGTCAGGGTGTTTTGTACATCGGTGATATCCGAAGCAACGCCAACGCAGCCAATGATCTGTTGCTGCGCATTTAGCATGGGCTGATAGTGCACGTGGAAAATGCGATTATGCGCTGCTATGACCGTGGTGACCGGTTGTCCTTGCAGGGCCTTGCGAGTCGAGGCGATAATATTTGGATAATCCTGATATAACTCGAAGACAGATTGACCAATTAGTTCTTTCGGGCGTAGACCGATGTCAACCAGGCCGGCACCTTCAGAGAAGGTGAAGACACCTGCTGTATCGGTCATCCACAATACGATTGGCGAATGATTAAATATCAGGGATAGCAAAGTTTGTAACTGTTGCACTTGTTGCTGTAATTCTTGTTCTGCCAGGGTTGCATGCAATTGCACCAATACAGCGAGTAACTGCTGTTCATGTATAACCGGTATCAGCAGGTGCTGAAAATATTGTGGCTCACGACCCGGTTCTGGATAACTTGCAATAAATTGTTGTGGCTGACGGGTTAGACGTAAATTCTCAAAATTTTTCTGCAAGAGTAATTTATCTGTCGGGTTCAAATAATCACTCAGCCGGGTTTGCATGGATGCGGCACCGATCAATGCCGCCATGGCCGGATTCGATAACAGTATTTGGCCATGGCCATCCAGCAATAGTGTCGGTTCCGGAGCATGTTCCATCAGGGCATAGGCCGTCGTCCGCAGGCTACGCAACGGGGAAGTAACGGCTGACTGTATATGACTATCCATGGTGAAATGGTAACGCAATCGGCGTAGTACAACTATGGAGTTGTTCGCGTATTTTGCAGCTAAGAACGGCTTGGTTTGGTCTATATCGGCTCTAGGCTCGCCGCGAAATGGGAATTAATGCGATTTCGTCACTATCGCGAATGGCGCTGGTCACGGCTCCAAACTGACGGTTGATTGTTACCTGCGCCTTCTTGTGTGCGAGATACAGGGACCAATCATTCCCGCGTTTGCGCAAATGCGCCAATAAGGCACTCACCGTGGATAATTCTGCAGAGAGCGCCGGTTGTTCCGCTTCTTTATGTAACATATCGGCAAGTGGGCCGAAATACAGTATCTTAGCCATGGAAGAAATATCAAATTTGAAGTGGTTAACAGAAAGCGCTAGGTCACCTTTGGCAAGTGCGCGATCAGCACAGGATCAACACAATGACTGACAAGTCACGTGAGATATTTCAAGGCCGGATTATTCGTCTGACCCAGGAGCAGGTAATCTTGCCTAATGGACATCAGTTGGATATGGAGATTGTGCATCACCCCGGTGGGGTGGGTGTGCTTGTCGTGGATGAGGATCAGCGCGTGTGCCTGCTGCGTCAATACCGACATTTGACCGGGGGCTGGGTGTGGGAGATCCCGGCCGGCAAAATTGATAATCAGGAACCGACCTTGCAAACCGCACAACGGGAATTGCGTGAAGAGGCAGGATTAACCGCAACGGAATTCATCTATTTAGGCAAGACCATCAGCTCACCCGGAATTTTTACCGAGATGGTGCATCTGTATTTTGCCACGGGTTTGCAACAGGTAGCGCAGCAACATGAACCGGGTGAACTGATCGAAGTACACTGGATTGATTTGACTACCATCCACGACTGGATCGCAACAGGTACAATTTATGATGCTAAAACGATCGTTGGAGTGATGCTGCTGGATCTGTATCGTAACAAACAGGTTGATTTCTGAATTTCTGTGAAGCAACTATTCAATGCTGGCAACCATCCAGCCAATGTCCCAGTAACAGCGCGGCAGTGAAATGCAGATCCTGAATTTTTGCAGGCGTGGCAGCGCGTATCGCCGCAGCGTCATGTTCGGCATGACAACGTCGTTCCAGGTCGGACGGATTGAGATGCAGCCATTCCTCAACCATGGCGGAGGTCAACTCCACATGAAATTGCAGGGCCAGATGCGGGCCCAGCGCAAAGCCCTGATGCGCATACTTGTCACTGGCAAAAAGCAGTTGCGCGCCATCCGGTATTTCAAACGTTTCACCGTGCCAGTGAATCACATCGAAACTGTCAGGCAAGCCATCGCTCCATAAAGACTCGCGGGTTTTATGCACCGGCGCCCAGCCGAGTTCCATGCAGGGTCCGGAGCTAACACGTTTGCCCAAGGCTTTTGCCATTAGCTGACTACCCAGGCAAATACCCAACACGGGGACATTATTTTTGATGGCAAGTCGAATTAAGGTTAATTCATCGTCGATCCACGGCAGGGGATCATTCACACTCATCGGTCCACCCATGAAGATCAAACCACAGACATCATCGACTTGTGGCGGTATGGCCATGCCCGAATCGATCGTGATCAAATCATAGGGAATCTGTTGTTGCTGGATCAGATCGAGAAGGATGCCCGGGCCTTCGCAGGCCAAATGTCGAAAGATACGGATGGGTTTCATGTCAACCTCGTGATTATTGATTGCCGTAAAGCCGTTGATAAATACCACCGCTCTGGATCAATTCATCGTGATGGCCTTGTTCGATGATCTGCCCGGCATCGAATACATAAACATGATCGGCCTGTTTCACGGCGCTTAAGCGGTGAGCAATGATGAGCGTGGTGCGATCCTGCAAAAAATTGTGTAGCGCGGTGTGGAGCTGTGATTCAGTATGCGTATCCAGCGCTGAGGTGGCTTCATCGAGGATCACTACTTTTGGTTTGGCGAGGATCATTCGTGCTATCGCCAGGCGTTGTTGTTGCCCGCCGGAGAGGCGTACACCATCCTGACCGATCAATGTGTCCAGGCCTTGTGGCAAATCCCGCACAGTGTCCGTGAGTTGTGCAATGGTTAAGGCCTGCCACAATTGCTCATCCGAAGCGGGAATGCCCATGGTGAGATTATTGCGCAGCGTATCGTTGAACAAGGCGGGTTGTTGCAACACGATGGCTACATGCTGGCGCACCACATCCAAACCAATTTCGGTAACCGGAATCTCATCGAAATACACCATGCCGGATTGCAATGGATATAATCCCAACAACACTTGCGCCAATGTCGATTTGCCACCACCGCTGGCACCCACCAGTGCGATCTTTTCGCCGGGTTTTATTGTTAAGGAAATATCCTGTAATACCGGCTCGCGCTCGCCATAGGCGAAGACTAAATGTTCCAGCCGAATGCCAACGGTGGTTTTTGCCACGAAGGGATTATGCGTATGTGGATAGATCGGTTCGGAGCGTAGCTGTTGTAGATTATTGATGCGTTGTTGCGCGGCACGCGCACTGAAAAAATGATATTGAATGCTGAGCAACTCCTGTACCGGACCCATCATGAACCACAAATAACCGAATACCGCCATCATTTCGCCAATCGTGAGATTGGAGAACACCACCATTAACATGCTGATGGCGCGGAAACTGTCGAAGCCCATCAGGAATACACCGAAGGAAAAGCGTGAGGCGGCATCCGAACGCCAGGCAAATTCTGCGGCGTTGCTACGGATACCACGGGCGCGATCGATGACACTCTTTATATAATACTGCTCACGATGACTGGCGCGGATTTGGCGTATGCCATCGAGGGTTTCAATCAAGGCTTGTTGAAATACTTCAACCGCGCGATTTTCCTGCCGCTTCAGTTGTTTGACTTTATTACCCAGGCTCAGGGTGAAAAAGATCACCAGCGGATTCAGGAGCAGAATAAATAAAGCCAGTTGCCAATGCAGCCATAACAGCACGCCACTAATCCCGATGACGCTCAATAGCGCGATCAGGAATTTGCTGATCGCTGATCCAATAAATTCATCGATGGTATTCATGTCAGTCACCAGATGACTGGCCACTTTGCCACTACCCAGGGTTTCATATTCCGACAGGGAGATCGTTTGTAGTCGTGTAAGCAGGGCCACGCGCAAACGATAGGTAATGTCCTTGGCAATCAGCGTGAACTGGCGTGTCTGTAATACGCCAAAGCTGATGGTGATGATGCGTAACAGCATCGTGACCACCAACAGGCTGCATATATATAAGACAGGGCCCCACCACGCAGCGGGGAAAAACGCTTGAATCGATGCGATAAGTTTGCCGGGTTTGTTGAGTAAAACCTCGTCCACCAGCAAGGGCATTAACAGTGGCACCGGCACACTGGCCATCACCGCGATGAAAGCAAAAATGTTGGCCAGGATCAGGCTGCGCTTATGCACCAGTACCGGACGAAATAACTCGCGCAGGCCCGGGCCAGTTGGGTGCAAGCGGGCGGCTGTGTTAACCGTGATAGACATACGCCTACATTAGCATAATTTCATGCCAGCATTATAAGCAGGCAGTGGCGATGTGAATGGTTGCGCATTCTGCATTGGGAGGATAGGATTTGCACACTGTAAAATTGTATTTGCATCGAAACAAGTACTTCAGGCAACGTTAATCATATCTTAACGTTTTACCGCGACTTACATCAGATTAATTGGCAGGACAATAGCGTGCATACACAAAATCTCTCCGACTGGACCCATGATCATATTTTCGACTCCGGCAATCATGCCGCTGAACGTGGTACCCGATTGGTCATGTGGATTACTGCCGTGATGATGGTGATCGAAATACTGGCAGGCTGGTGGTTTAATTCCATGGCCTTGCTGGCGGATGGCTGGCACATGAGCTCGCATGCAGTGGCGATCGGTTTGAGCGCCTTTGCCTATGCCGCCGCACGCCGTTACGCGCGTGATCCGCGTTTTGCTTTCGGCACCTGGAAGATCGAAATACTTGCCGGATTTGCCAGCGCAATTTTTTTACTGGGGATAGTGGCGATGATGGTAACGGCTTCGGTTGAGCGCATTGTCACACCGCAACCGATTCACTATCAGGAGGCGATGATTGTCGCCGCGCTGGGTCTGGTGGTGAACATTGTCTGCGCGGTAATCCTGGCAGGCGCGCATGATCATCACCACCATGATCATCATGATTCCGCCGGACATCATCACGATCACGCGCACGAACATAGCCACGATCTCAACCTTAAATCGGCTTATGTCCATGTCATCGCAGATGCTGCGACTTCCGTGTTGGCAATCATCGCCCTGGCAGGTGGCTGGGTTTATGGTTGGTCGTGGCTGGACCCGCTGATGGGTATCGTTGGAGCGGTATTGGTGGCGTTGTGGGCAAAAAATCTGATCATTGCCACGGGCAAAGTATTACTTGATCGGGAAATGGATCATGGGGTTGTTGCCGAGATCCGTGCGGCGGTGGAGACTGATCAATCCGCAGGTAATACCCGTGTCACCGATTTGCATGTCTGGCGCGTGGGCAAAGGTGTTTATTCCTGTGCATTGAGTCTGGTAACGCATGATAAGGACTTAAGCCCAAACGCGGTACGCGCGCAACTCGCGCAGCATGCCGAGATCGTGCACAGTACAATCGAAATTAATCATTGCAGTTAAAAATTGTTAGGTAATTATCCTGACGCAGGTATCGAAAAATAGAACCTGGCACCGCCCAGTGAGCTGGTCTCGACATGTAACCTGCCCGCATAGCGTTCAATGATATCGTGAGCGACACTCAAACCAATGCCTTGTCCGGGCACGGCTTCATCAATGCGTCCACCACGCTGCAGAATATGCGTGATTTTATCATCCGGAATTCCCGGACCATCGTCTTCAATAAATACAATGAGTTCTTTCGCGTGTAATTCCGCGCTGACCCTGACCTGTTGGCGACACCACTTGCTGGCATTGTCCAACAGATTGCCAAGCACTTCCATGGCATCACCAGCGTCGATACGCGCCGTGCAGGGGGAAGGCAGTTGATTGATATATTGAATATCCTTGTCGCGATAGACCTTGGTCAGAGCGTTGAGAATTTGTTGCACCAGTGGCGCCATATCCAGATTCTGCCGTACGTTGGCCTGACCCGCTGTGGCCGCACGCTGTAATTGATGCGCGACAATGTGATCCATGCGCTGAATTTGTTCATCCAGTGTCACTTTGTTGCCCATGGAGGCGGGTAATTCGGCTATTGCGCCGCGTAAAACGGCTAACGGCGTTTTTAAACTATGTGCCAGATCGGCCAACGCATTGCGATAGCGACTTTGTTGAGCGTGCTCATGCTCGATTAGTTCATTGATATTTTCTGTCAATAGCCGCAACTCACTGGGGTATCGGCCGGTGATACGGGATTGATTGCCGCGATCAATGGCACGTAATTCATGCCGTACCGTACGTAACGGGTGTAATACCCACATCAGGATTAGCAACTGTGTGATTAGCAATGCCAGCGCCAACCCGATTAACCAACTGCCAAGCGTACGCCGGTAGGCACGTATCTGTGCATGGAAGGGGCGCAACTCGGTGATGATGTTAAACGTCAACGGACGTTTGCCGGTTTCGGTGTACCAGTCGACGCCATAACTCAAGGTAAGATAATCTTCGCCGGAAAAACTGCGTTGTTGGATGTCTGTTTCACCGGCAGCAAGAAATTGCGCCTCCGGAGTTTTGATGCCAACTGTTGAAAGAGATTTCCACACAGCTTTATGCTTCGCGTCAAGAATAATTCCGTACATGCCGGAACTTGGCAGGCCAAATTTGGTATCCAGTAACCGCGCTGGCATGTCGATATCACCCTGTGCATCAAGTTCGGCACTGGCCATTAATAAATTCAGCTGGGTACGTAAATTTTCACGCAGGTTCTGTTCAGCACTTTTATAGAAGGCATTTTCCAGCGCCAGGCCGGCAACAATGATAAATATGGACAACACAACACTGGCGGCGAGAATTAAACGCGCACGCAGTGAAATCATGCTTGCTGAGCGGGGAGATTGAAACGATAACCGCGACCACGCAAGGTCTCGATTGGTTTGAGCGTGCCTTCCGGATCGAGTTTACGACGGATGCGACCCAGGATCACTTCGATCACATTACTATCACGATCTTCGTCGTGTGGATATAAATAATCATTGAGAGTATGTTTTGAAACCACCTGATTCGCATGGCGCATGAGGTATTCAAGCAAACGATATTCAAAGGTGGTGAATTCCAGTGCCTGACCATTCAGGCGCACCAGCTGACCGTCCACATCCAATTCAATCGGGCCATGCGAAATGGTTTGTCGGCTCGGGCCACTGGCACGGCGTAACAGTGCCTTGATACGTGCCAGCAATTCTTCCATTTGAAAGGGTTTGACGAGATAGTCATCGGCACCGGCTTCCAGACCGGCTACCTTATCCTGCCAGCGATCACGCGCAGTGAGTATCAAAATCGGAAAACTGCGGCTGTCGGCACGCAGTTTCTTGATCACTTCGATACCCGACATGCCGGGCAAACCCAAATCGACAATTGCAACATCAATTGGATATTCACTGGCAAAGAACAGACCTTCCTGACCTTCGCCGGTTTCATCCACCATGTATTTCTGTGCTTCCAACTGGCGACGGATTTGCGCGCGGATTTCGGTTTCGTCTTCGATGATGAGAATACGCATACTGACCCTAGTGTGCTGAAATAATGTCGCCGGTCTGGCCGTGAATAATGACAGTATGCAGACCGCCATGGGTATCGAGGATTTTCACGCGGTATACGGGAATATCCTTGCGTTGCTCCGGATCGACGGAGACCAGCTTACCGGCAAAGCGTTGCATGGCAAGGTTGGCGGCGGTTTGCTTTTCTATGGTGTAGGCGGTGGCAGCGCTGACTGACGTCGAAATGGACAGACAGGCAAGCAAGACAAGCACGATAGGTAACTGTTTCATAGATATACTTGTAGATGAATCACTGTCCGTAGCATACACGTTCGCCTTGACCAGGTAAATTGACGGGCGCCGTGGGCGCCCGTCTTTTTACGCTTTATTGTGGGGATTCAATTAGCGATGCAAGCGCGTATCGGTATCGATTCGCTTGATGACCGGTGCGGGTTGATAGCCGTAACCGGAATACGCATAGCCTGCACGGCGATAATCATTATGGTGATATTCCTCACGGTCTTGATGCCAGGCGCGATGACCAACATGGCGATCACGGTCGTGGCCAAAATGATGTCCACGTTCATGTGAGCCATGGCGATCATTATCGCGTATTACGATGACCTGCGGTGCTGGCCGGGTTTCGACATAGTGATAATTTGTCACCGGTGCGGCATAGAGCGGATAACCGGTGCTGAAACTGATGCTCAGTCCATCAGCCAGCGCCATGGCGGGAGTCAGCATACTCAGACCAGCAATTCCCAATAAAGCGATAAAAGTCTTGTTCATGTGGCACCTCCAGGGTGTTGATTTGTGACGGTGCCATTGTCAGCCGCTCGCACTGAATCCGAACTGAACCAGTTTATGTGTGAATTAACCACGTGTGCATTTGCCTGAATGAAAACTGAACCAACCCGGTTATAACATGGTTACATCGGTTGGCCAGGATCGATTGGATGATAATTTGCACGTTTATGCTGGCGTATAAGTTGATTGCGCGCTTCCCAGAGTTCCTGTTCGCTCAGTGGTGCTAACGGCGTCAGTTCGCCATGTTCGCTGCTTGCGATGGGCAAGCCATTGCGATACAGGATATGCGTACCGGCCCTGGCGCTGATGCGTTCGCCCGGGGTGATGATGCCACTGAGATTCAACGGGTCGGTGGCGTTGAGATGGTGGATGACATGATCGTCGCTGCGATTACGTAGTGCACGTAACGCAAGCGTCGCTGCGGGTAGCGCGAATTGTTCACCACTGAAGCCACTGACAAAGCGTCCACCCAGGATCTCTTCGCGGGCTTCCATGCGTCGTAATTCATATAACAATTCGCGCCACGACGGTAACAATGTTTCACGCTCAAGAAGTTTGCGAAACACCACGCCATAACGTTTCAGTAATACCCGTGCGACATGGGCGGTACTGTTGGTATCCGATGTGGCGCGTGTATGCAGTGGCGACCAGCGCCCGGCGTCTTCCATTAAACCGATGCCCAGCCGCGGTCGCTGTGTGCTGGCGAGTCGACGCCAGCGCGGATGATTGCGTGTCATCAATGCGCGCAGTCCAATCAGGTTGTCGGCAGTGATGCGCGCATTGGCGACCAGTTCGGCCAGTGCATCTTCGAGTTGGGTGCGCAGCAAACCACTGTCTTGCAATAGTTCATCAAAAAATAAGGCGCCGTGTTGTTGTAACAGTGACAAGACGCTTTGTGCGGCACCACCCAGTTCAGCTGTGTTGGCCGCAAATAAATGTTGCCACGGGGCGATGTGACGGCGTTGGAAAAAGGCAATCGGCGTGGTGCGCAGGATGCTGCGCTTGCGGGTCGTGCCATTCCCGGCGGGAATCCGTTGCCAGTGCAAGCGGCCGCTGTTGCAAAGTTGATCCAGTTCAAATGGCAGATAGGGTTGCACGCGTGTGGGCAAGATATCTTCTTCCCACACTTTGGCCGGCAGGGCAAAACCTTCGAGTTGTTCCAGGGTGGCTTGCAGGGCTTCGACACCCTGACGCGGTTGCGTTAGATGTTGCCAGTCGAATAAAAACCGCATGAAGTGTTGCGGACTGACGGTGGTGACCCGTTGGCGTTTGTGCTGCAAGTGTTGGCGATGCAAGCGCGCCAATAAATGGCGTTCGCACCATTGGGTCGCAGCGGTCGTATCGATAAATTGACCGCGAAATACAAAACCTTGTTGTTCGAGAGCAAGTAACGCCATTTGCACGTTGGTTTCCGTCAGGGCGAGCGATTCGGCGAGTTGTTGTGCCGTGATCGGGCCGATGGTTTCCAGGCGGCTGCGTAACAGCGCCTGTAATGCAGCTTCATCGGGTGGAGCTTGTTGTGTCACCGCAGTGGCTTCCGCCAAACGCTCAACCGCAACATGGATCACATTGTCATTATTTAATGTCACCGCAGTGGCGCGTTGTTGCTGTTGCAAAGAGTCAAACAGTACTCCCCAGCCGTAATTTTTCTGAAGTTCATTTTCGGTGAGAAATCCCAATGTCACCAACACGTCGTGCAATTCATCCATGCTGCTGGCCTGTGGCCAACGATCCTGTAATTCTTGCGCAATGATCGCCGGATCCAGATGGCGCAATTGGCTGGAGGTTTCCATGTCCAACTGCGGCTGACGAATGTTGAGGGTGCGGCGTTCCTCGGCGGCGCCATCATCGAGGAACGCATAGGGACGCGCGTTGATGATCTCGCTGGCGAAGGGTGAGGGTGCGGTTAAGTCACAGCAATGCACCCGCACCTCACCACTGTGCAGACGTCGATACAAGGCTTCTAAACCGTCGATATCCATCGTATCGTGTAAACAATCGCGCAGGGTTTGTTGTACCAACGGATGTTCCGGTACTTGCCGATCCCCGGCAATGTTTTCCAGGCAGGCGAGTTGATCCGGGAATACCAGTGCGACCAGATCCTCGGCGTCGCTGCGCTGGAATTGCGCCGGTACGCGTTTGCCGTTGCGCTGGCGCAATACCGCCAGACTGACATTGCAGTTCCAGCGCCAGCGGGTGTTGAACATCGGCGCGGCCAGCAACGCCTGGATCAAGACTTCGCGTAAACTGTTGGGATGCAAATAATTGACGACCTCGTCCAACGGGAAACTGTGGGTCGGGCCGAGCGATAAAATAATATGGTTGTCGGTCGCCGCGGCCTGTAATTCAAAATTAAATTTGCGGCAGAAGCGTTTGCGCAACGCCAGTCCCCAGGCACGATTGACGCGCGTGCCATAGGTCGAGTGGATGATCAAATGCATATCGCCGGTGTCATCAAAAAACCGTTCCAGCACAATATCGTCATGGGTTGGCAATACACCGAGCGCAAGGCGGCTGCTTTCCAGGTATTCACCGAGTTGCGCTGCGGCGGAAGGACTGATATCGAGTTCCGCGATTAAATGTTGTTGCGCCGCATCGCGGCCCAACGGTAACTGTTGATTCATGCGCGCCAACAATTGTGACACCGCCGCGGATAATTCGACAGTGCGGCCCGGGGCCTCACCAAACCAGAAGGGAATATTCGGTGGCTGGCCGTGCGCGTCTTCGACATACACGCGCCCTTGTTCGATTTTCTGAATTCGATACGAGGTATTGCCAAGTTGAAAGATATCACCGGGCAGACTTTCAAAAGCAAAATCTTCATTCAGCGAACCGATAAAGCTGCCTTCGGGTTGCAGGATCACATCGTAATCAAATTGATCCGGAATGGCGCCGCCATTGGTCAGTGCGGTCAGACGTGCACCACGCCGTGCGCGGAGTTGATCGTGGACGCGATCGTGAAACAGATAGGCGCCGCGGCGGCCACGGCGTGTGCTGTAACCCTCGGCGAGCATTTGCACCACCGCATCAAAGTCGTTACGGGATAAATCCCGGTACGGCCATGCCTGACGATAACAATCATATAACTGTGTCGCGTTCCATTCCGCCGCGGCGACTTCGGCAACCAGTTGTTGTGCCAGCACATCCAGCGGTTGTGCCGGAATGATCAGCGTGTCGAGTTCGTCGCGCTGAATCGCATCGAGCAACGCCACACATTCGAGCAGTTCCTCGCGCGATAATGGCAACAAACGGCCTTTCGGCGTGGCATTGAGGCGGTGACCGGAGCGACCGACGCGTTGCAATAACGTGGCGATGCCGCGCGGCGAACCCAGTTGGCACACCAGATCCACTTCACCGATGTCGATACCCAGTTCCAGTGACGCAGTCGCGACCAGTGCGCGTAACTGTCCATCTTTCAAACGCTGCTCGGCATTCAAGCGGTGCTTGCGCGATAGCGAGCCGTGATGCGCGGTGACGGCGTCTTCACCGATACGTTCCGCCAGGTGATGCGCGACGCGTTCGGCAAGACGACGGGTATTGACGAAGATCAACGTGGTGCGATGCTGTGCGATCAAATCGGTTAAGCGCGTATAGATTTCTTCCCAGACTTCGTTGGCCATCACTGCGCTTAACGGTGATGAGGTTAATTCCAATGCGAGGTCCCGTTCGCGACGATGACCGACATCGACGATGCTGCATGGCGTACTGCGCGCCCCCATTAAATAGTGGGCCATGGTCTCAATGGGTTTTTGCGTGGCGGAGATGCCGATGCGTGTCGGTTCGCGGTGTTGTTGTGCCACACATAAACGGCTGAGCCGTTCCAGCGATAACATCAGATGTGCACCGCGTTTGTTACCGGCCAGCGCATGAATTTCATCGATGATCACGCTGCGCACCGTCTGTAACATGTCGCGACCCGATGCCGAGGTGAGCAACACGTATAACGATTCAGGTGTGGTCACTAATATGTGCGGCGGCTGGCGGATCATGCGTTGCCGTTCGCTGGCGGTGGTGTCACCGGTGCGTACCGCGGCTTGAATCGGCACATCGGCCAGGCCGGATTCGAGTAATCGATCGCGGATGCCGTTTAACGGCAATTGCAGATTTTTCTGAATGTCGTTCGACAAGGCCTTTAACGGTGAAATATATAATACCTGGGTGGTTTGCGGCAGCTCGCCGTGCAGGCCCTGTTGCAGTAACTCATTGATTGCGGACAGAAACGCGGCGAGGGTTTTACCCGAACCGGTCGGCGCGGCAATCAAGGTCGGTTCACCTGCCGCAATCCGTGGCCAGGCCGCGCATTGCACCGCTGATGGGATCCCGACGTGCTGGCTGAACCAGCGCGCGATCACCGGGTGGAAGCCCTGCAAGGCGTTTGCTTCTGTCATTGGGTAATTGTAGTGGGAAAGTGACCCGCTTAGCACTCAAAGACTATATGGGCATTGCCGCTATCCGTTACAATGCGCGCCCACGAAGGGTATTCGTAACGAATCGTTCACCTTATATATAGGGCCAAGGCCCCCATGTACTTATGCTGAATCGTATCAATCTGCTGATTGTCATCGCCGTTGCGGTCGTGACGTTTAGCTTATGGGCCTATGTCAATCAGCCGAAGGATCATCCGCCCTGGCCACATACCATCCAGGGATTTTCATTCTCGCCGTACCAGGCTAATGAAGATGCGATTAAACATATCTTACCCACCGTTGAGGAGATTGATTCGGATCTGCAATTGCTGGCTGGGACAACCCACTCGGTACGCACCTATTCAACCGAAGGCACGTTGGCAGAGATACCGAAATTGGCGAAGCGACACGGCATCAATGTCGCGTTGGGGGCGTGGATAGATGCCGATGATGTACGTAATGAACAAGAGATCAATAAACTTATTGAAGTCGCCAACAGTAATTCGAATGTGGTACGGGTGTTTATCGGCAACGAAGTCATCCTGCGCGCCGATCCGAAAATCCCGCTTGCAAAATTAATTGGCTACATTGATCGCGTACGCAAAGCGGTTAAAGTGCCAGTGAGTACGGCTGAACCACCCTATATTTGGGCGGCGCATCCGGAACTGGTTTCGCATGTTGATTATATCGCGGTGCATTTACTCCCTTATTGGGAGAATCAACCCATTGATTTGGCCGTGGCGCATTCAATACAACAATATGAAGATGTCAAAATACTTTATCCCGACACACCAGTTATCATCGGTGAAGTCGGTTGGCCGAGCAATGGCCGCACTCATGGCGGGGCAGTGGCATCGCAGGCGAATCAGGCGCATTTTCTCCGCGAATTTCTCAAGGTCGCACAAGAAAAGAATTATATCTATTATGTCATGGAAGCATTTGATCAACCGTGGAAAGATCAATCCGAAGGTGCGGTGGGTGCCTATTGGGGCGTTTACGATGTCAACCGCGTGCCGAAATTTTCACTGACCGAACCGATTGTTGGTATTCCGCACTGGTCATGGTTGGCAGGCTTATCGGCAATTCTGGCAGTCGTGGTGTTTAGTACTTTATTAGCCGATAGCCAGCATCTTGGTATGCATGGCCGCAGCTTCCTGGCAATCATTGCCTATCTGGTCGCGACCGCCATTGTCTGGGTGGTGTACGATTACACCAATCAATATCTTTCTACGTTGAGTATCCTCGTCGGATTGTTACTGGTAATCGGTATGATCGGTGTGATCGTGGTGTTGTTGGCCGAAGCACACGAGTGGGCCGAGTTACGCTGGAGTAGTTTTCGCCGGCGTGAATTCAAACCGTTAATTGTTCCCGAAGCAGAGTTGCCCTTCGTGTCAATTCATGTGCCGTGTTACAACGAACCACCACAGATGATGATCGCTACGCTTAACGCATTGGCCAAACTCGATTATCCACGCTTCGAAGTGATCGTCATCGATAATAATACCAAAGACACCATGGTATGGCAGCCAGTCCAGGCGCATTGTGCGGCGCTGGGTGAACGGTTTCATTTTTATCACGAAGATCCACTGCCGGGTTTCAAGGCGGGGGCACTGAATTACGCGTTAACCAGGACCGCTGAACTTGCCGATGTCATTGCGGTGATCGACAGTGACTATTGTGTCGCAGCAAACTGGTTGCGCGATTTGGCGCCGCAATTTGTTAATCCGAACATTGCTATCGTGCAGGCGCCGCAGGATTACAGCGACGGCCAGGAAAGTATGTTTAAAAAGATGTGTTACAGTGAATACGCGGGCTTTTTCCAAATCGGTATGATCACCCGCAATGAGCGTAATGCGATCATTCAACACGGCACGATGACGATGATCCGTCGGCATGTCTTGCAAGATGTTGGTGGCTGGGCGCAATGGTGTATTACCGAAGACGCCGAGCTGGGTCTGCGGGTGTTTGAACATGGCTATGAAGCGGTTTATATTCCCAAAAGTTACGGTAAAGGGTTGATGCCGGATACGTTTATTGATTTCAAAAAACAACGTTTCCGCTGGGCGTTTGGCGCAGTGCAGATTCTGCGCGGTCATGCCAGACAGTTACTTGGTCGTGTCCCGACGAAGTTGACCTGGGGGCAGCGCTATCATTTTGTGGCCGGATGGTTACCCTGGCTGGCGGATGGCTTGAATCTGATTTTTAGCATTGCTGCACTTTTCTGGTCATTGGGTATTATTTTCTTTCCGCACACATTTGATCCGCCGTGGATTATCTTTTCCCTGTTGCCGTTATCCTTATTCGCATTTAAAACCGCCAAGCAATTTTATTTATATCAGACTCATGTCAATACCAGTGTCTGGCAAACGATAATGGCAAGTATCGCTGGTCTGGCTTTATCGCATACAATTTCCCGCGCCATTCTTACCGGGCTGGTTAAGAAAGATAATCCTTTCTTCCGTACACCAAAATTGGCTGCCCGTTTGTCATTTACCTCGGCAATTAAAATGGTCTATGAGGAAAGCCTGCTGGCAATTGCCTTTATTATGGTTATTTATGGCATTGTGATCAGTCAGGGAGTTGGTCAGACGCCGGATCAAAGTACCGTGCTGTCGCGCAGTAATGCGAATTCACCGGATCTTTTATTCTGGATCGTCGTGCTGTGTATCCAGACGATCCCGTATTTGACTGCCATCACCATGTCGCTGCTCGGTGCGCGCGCCTATGGTGCCACCAAGAGTCTCGCCGAGGCTCAGTAAATCACCACGCAGTTCATGTGCGGTTAAGCCGCGCGAACTAGTCTGAGGGCATCTTTCTGAATGCAGGTGCGCGTCATGTCACTGCGATTGTTTACAGTTAGCGCGATTCTTCTGATGTTGACAGGATGCGCTGCCAATCCGTCTGCGACGTATAATACCTATTATACTGTGCCACATTGTGAGCAATCCATCGTTGTAACCCGTATCGTTAGCCGCTGGGATGCTTCAACCGGAGAATTGTCACGGTCTGTAGAGTCAGAGCCCCCACAATGTGTTCAACCAGCAGCATGGCAAACGCGTCGTTATAGTTTTACCGACGAGCTCGCGGCACAACTGGTGGTTGGATTTGTGCGTGGCATGGTTGAAGTGGTCGTGCGCGCCGCTTTCAATGCACACTGATCTTGTGAATAAGCTATTTGCTGTGTGATTGCAAAATCGCGCAGTTCGTCCATAAATTCAACGAGCGTAAATAATCCCTGGCAAGCGCTGGCTCCAGACGCAGGTAACTTCTGTTGTGCCAGCTTCTTCGTGAGTACGATGGCGGCTGTGCAGGGAATCTGCGGACCATCACCGCGTAATGCCAGAATGTTCCAGGTGATTGTCTGTTCGCACTGTTGCTGATCCAATCCCTGCATGGTGACATGCATGGCACCGGCATCCGATCCAAAATAATAAAACCATTGGCTCATACGTTGTAATATACGTGCATAGCGTGACCAGTCCGGTATTACTTGCCAACGTGTCAGCCAGGACATCAGCCAGATTGGCAAATGCAGGATACTCAGTTCCAGTCCAGCGTGAAAACGAAATTCACGCAACTGTGGATAGCGTTGCGGTAGCAGCACATGATCGGGCACATCACAATCACTCAACCAGCGCGAGCCAACCGGTGCCGGATAACGATGCCGGTGTAAGCCTTGCCACCCATAGATGGATTGCCAGTTGCGCCGGGAAAAACGTAACAACGGTTTGCCACAATAACTCAATACCGAGCGGATGGTTGCCAGACCACGCGGGGCACGATTGCCTGGCGAGATACCGATATCGACGGAATGTAACCGGGAAAACTGTGGCAAAAAATGATCGAGCACCGCCGTGGATATGCCCGGTACGGTGCTGACACCCGTAACGGCTAATACATTATGTTGTTTTGCCAAGGCATCGAGCTGTGTAAAACCGCAGACATAATCGCGTGCATCGGCTAAATCAAAATAATATATTCCCTGTCGTATTACCGTTGTGGCCAGCGCGTAGTTTTTCCCCTGAAAGGGACCAAGTGTATTAATCACTACACGGGGTTGATGTTGTTGCAGCGCCAGTGTCAATTGCGCCACGTCATTAAAATCTGCACAGTGTGTGGTAACCCGGGCATACGGGCATGTTGCCTGTATCTGTAACTGCCAGGCGTTTGCTTTTTCATGAGATCGTCCCGCGATGATGATCTCAAGCAATTCGTCCTTTGCCAGCCGCTGACTAATGCGACTGCCAAACGCACCGTATCCACCGATGACCATGACACGCATTACCATGGAGCCTCCTGATTAAAGTAATAAAGGTTTGCTGATGGCTAACCAAAACATGACCAGCAAGGTTGGCGGTAATAACAGCAACGCCAACGGGACAAAACGCTGGTGATACATCAGCAGAACGTGTTGTTCCTGTCTTGAGTAGGGTCGCACCGGATGGCGTTGTTTAAAGAGTTGTGGCAGACGAAAATTGCCAAACCAGATATCCACGATTTCAATGGGCAGGACGATTAGGGTTAACAATATCAACTTCAGTAATAACCAGTGTTGCGCCAGGCCATGCGTGAACAAGGCCATGCCCAGGCCGCTGCACAATAAGGATGCGAACGCAATGTGTTCGACTTGTACAAGCCGGAAAAACATCAGATAAAGAAATTGACTTGTCAGTCCGGGTTCACCGAATTGTCGATTACCCAAACGTAACATCCACCAGGCGCCCAGCGAGGGGCCTAACCAGAAGATTAAACTGCTCAAGTGCAATAATTTTAAGAATGGATACAAATGTTCAGTCAGCATTGACGTAGACCTCATGCTGTACGGTTGGGATCCAGACTTTCCATGCCAGCAACAACATCCACGCAAGATTCCAGCACATCGATACGGCGGTGAACAGCGCTGCGCTCGGCATGGCGTCAATCGCAATCGCAATACTCAGACCGAAGCCGATCAGCCACGACGGCAGACCAAATAAAATGGGTCCACGTGGCAGACTGGAATTGCGCAGCAATAACCAATTCAACAACAGACCACCACTGCAATACAAACTATTCGCCAGTATGCCGGTGAGTGATTGGGCCAGCGTTTCAACAAGTGCGTATTCATGCGGCTGGTGTATCAACAGGGGTAATATCTGCGTATAGAGCAGCTGTGCCGCAAGGTCTGGCAAGACGCCCAGCGCGATCAGGACAACGCCTGCCAGGCGGTATGTCGATGTTGGTATGTAACGACGTAGTACTAATGCAAATACAAACAAGGCAAAAGCGCTGCAAGTCCAGACCAGCCAGCTGAGTTGCCACAGCACAGTATGATTGGCGACAAAGGCCATACGGGACTGCAAATGTGGATTGACCGGCAAGCCGGGCCACATCAGTGTCGCCATCAGTACACAGGCCAGGCTGATCAGTGCCACTATAGCCAGCGTGGCATTGCGAGGGGTGTGCAGGCAATCTAACTTCATACGTCTATTCCAGTAGTTTCTGTTATTACAGAAATTAAAGTATATTATTGTTGCCTTGTCAAACAATCAGGGGAAACAAAGGGTTAGAGTGCCGGGAAGGCGGGTTTAGCCGAGCATACGCCGATCTTCGGAGAGCATTTGCATGATTTCCGCCGCAGGCCGTGCCGGGCTGAAATAGTAGCCCTGGATGGCATCGCATTTATGCCAATTGAGAAAATCCAGCTGCGCTTTATTTTCCACACCTTCGGCAACCACGCGGATGTGCAGTTTGTGCGCCATGGCAATGATGGCATCCACCAGATCGGAATCGTTATTGTCGGTGGGGACCTTGTTAATGAAATCACGATCGATCTTGATGATATCGATAGAACTCTGACGCAGGTGACTTAAGGATGATTGGCCGGTGCCAAAATCATCCAGTGCTATATGGATACCCATGTTCTGTAATTCACGCAATGAGTTGCGCGCCGTATGCAATTCTTCCAATAAGGTGTCTTCGGTGATTTCGACGATGAGGCCGCGTGGATCCATCTGGGTATGTTCAATTGCGGTCAAAACCAGATCCAGTAATGAATCATTGCGGAAAGCAAATCCAGACATGTTTACGGCGATACGAATATCGGTTTGTCCTGCAGCTTTGTAAGCCTGATACTGTCTGCCTGCTTCGATCAAAATCCATTGTGTCACCGGCTTGATTAAACCCGAATCAATTAATACCGGCAAGAATTCGCCTGGGGCCAGCAAGCCGCGTTCCGGATGTTGCCAGCGTAGCAGTGCTTCAGTACTGATGATGCAGCCCGTTCGCATGTCGACGATAGGCTGGTAATGCAGCACGAACTCCTGGTTATTAATAGCAAGACGCAACTGGTTTTCCACATTGACACGGTGGATCACTTCAGAGGTCATTTCACGGGTGTAAAATTTGAAGGTGTTACGCCCTACCGCTTTGGCGTGATACATGGCGATATCAGCATTCTTGGTTAGCGTCTCAACATTGTTGGCATCACTGGGTCCTAATGCGATTCCAATCGATGTGGTGGTATGTAACTGAATATCATCCACAATAAAGGGTTGTTTAAATTCCTTGAGTATCTTGCGTGCCGTGGTCGCGAGCTGATCTGCATAAAGTACGTTCTCAAAAATTATGGCAAACTCATCGCCGCCAAGACGTGCGACAGTATCTGTCGATCTCAGGCAGGCAGTTAATTGCTGAGCAACACGTTGCAATAATCGATCACCAACATCATGACCAAGTGTGTCATTGATTTGTTTGAACCGGTCCAGGTCCAGGAACATGAGTCCGATCTGGGTTTTGTTGCGCCCAGCCTGGGCGAGGGCATGTTCCAGGCGATATTGAAATAACACCCGGTTAGGTAATTGAGTCAATGAATCGTAATGTGCCATATGATCCAGATGTGCTTCACGCGTGCGAATTTGTTCACGCATGCCGGCAAAAGCAGTGGTGAGATTGCGTATTTCCTCGGTGGAACTCAACGGCATTTGAATTCGTTGTTTGCCATTGGCTTCATCATTGAGGGCTTGCGCCACATCCGCGATCGGCCGCAGGATGGTACGATGGAAAACGCTATAACCCAAAATGCTGGCGATGATAATGGCGCACACCAGATAAATCACAAAACTGGAAAAGCTTTGCGCCAGGCTGGTCAGGCGGGTTATGTCTTTGGCAGAAGCAACGCTTAGTTCTAATTGCAGACTGGCAGTACGTTGACGGATGCGTATCAGAACAGGCTCAACATGTCCTTGTAGCAACACGATATCCTTACGCCATGTATCGGAGTGGTAACTGGTGACAACATGCTGAAAATCTGAATGCCAATCGGTTAATGATTTTTGCATATCAGTAATAGATTCATGGCTAACCAGCCCCAGTTTGCCGGCATCATCAAGTCTGGATAGTTGCTGCAGCTGTATTTGCAGGCGATCGTAATACAGTTCGATATTTGTTTTACGCATGCGCATTCCCGACTGC
Organism: Gammaproteobacteria bacterium; assembly: GCA_024641475.1. Classification (GTDB taxonomy): domain Bacteria; phylum Pseudomonadota; class Gammaproteobacteria; order UBA6429; family Thiohalophilaceae; genus JACQBC01. Next base: position 40,349 of record JAHECZ010000003.1, on the reverse strand, counting down.
GGATTGCTGGAGAACACACCGAAACTATTGGCGACGAACAGGCGGAATTCGCCAATCATTAATTGCCAGTTATGGCGGGTTGCTGTCAGGGTTTTGTAAATGTCAAAGTTTTCGGGAGTGGTCAATTCGTCTTCGGTTTCATGCATCATTAATTCCAGTGAAGACATAAATCGCAAATTGTAATTCAGCATTTTACCCTGCATGGTCGCCATGGCAGGGAACCATTTATTTTCATCGCTACGCACGTCCAATAGATTCTGAATTTCATGTGATAGTTCGATATGATCATTTTGCAGCGCTGTGACTAATTCCAGCAGCGCCGGGTCTTGCCTGAGCCAGTTATTGTCACGTAATTTACCAATGGCGGCAGCGTGGCGTTGAAATGTCTGTTGGATTTGCTCACGGCCTGTGTCATCGGGCAGGATGATGAATCGATAAAATTGAGTTTCCAGTAAATGTGTCTGTGTCGCGGCAACCGACATGGCATCGGTGGCATCGGCACGGTGTTGTAAATTGAAGAGTTGGTTGGACGTGACGGCATCCACATAACGCCAGCCATTGATGGCAGCGATGATTAACACCAATGACACCATGACTGTCACCGCAAGATAGCGGCTACGCAGGCTATGCAGGCCAAACTGGCGTGGCAGGGGAGATGTACTAATAGGTGTCATCCTGAAATAGCTATTAAAGTGATAAAAACCAGTGAGTTAGCGCTGCGGGCAAATTCGCGCAGTACTATTGTTTTGAAGGCGCGATAGGCTTGTTGTCTGCGCATTGTTGGAGTGGCCTCATAATTATCGCTTTTATACTGTGGTAATTATATCGGCATAAAAAAGGCTTTCCTAAGTCTTTGTCCGGTTGGAAGATGGTTAGGTATATTAATGTTCGCTAATTTACAATCATGTCATCCTCGCAGTGACGTGTGGCGATCAATTTCTGGAATAGCCTTTAGTCGGTAAGTGGCAGGTAACGGCCGGTGCGGAACAGGAACAGGCCAAACCCCTGTTTACGTCCGCAGCTATATTAGTGGATGTGCGCAGTCAACATGAGCTTGTGCGCGAGAGTTTGCCAGGTGCAGTGAGTTTGCCGTTGGAAGAATGACTGCCGCATCTGGAACAGTTCAAGCAGGGCAGCTGCTTTATTGTTTTGCAATAGTGGTGCGCGCAATCACTTCGCCGCCCCGTTTGTTTTGCGAGATAGTACCCGTGTAACGCATTGCGGGCAGGCGACATTTTTGCTATTACCTATAAACCTTGTAGAATAAGATTTGATCTTGTCGAAGACGATAACAACCCCGAACCTGAGGCGGCGCTATGGGATTATTTTTGTTGGCATTGTTGATTCATGTGTTGCTGAATCTCTGGCTGATTGTATCAGCCTTCACCCGCAGCGTTGTGTGGGGCATTCTGGTTTTGTTATTTTCACCGCTCACAGCATTTGCCTACGGTATTACCAATTTTCGTGATGCCAAATTGCCATTTTTGCTGTATCTGGGCTCAATCGCATTTGTCATCGTTGCCTTTGTCATGATTACGCCAAAAGAGTGGCAGGATGTGTGTGAACGCACTGCGATATGCGTATCATCGCAATCCACTGTGCCTGATGCGAATTCCGGTCCTGTTCCTGCGGCCGCACCGCAAAATGGTTTGCCCGCCCCCACCGTGGCGCCGACGTTCCCTGTGACGCAACAACCGGGTGCACCAGCAACCTCAACAGCACCTGGCAACCAGCCACCAGTCCAGGTGAACTTGCCTGCGCCCGCAGCCAAAACGGCCACGCCAGCACCAGTAACGGACATTGCGCCAAAGAGTGATGCCGTGCCCGCAAAGAAAATAAATAAGGATCCCATGGCCAACTTCCCTGCCAAGCATTCACAGGTTCAGGAAGATCCATTACAGGTGAAGAAGGTCGAACCGCCAAAGCTGACTGAAACGATCAAGCCGTCACGGGTTGGTAAATATCTGAATCGGTATTTGATTGTAACGCTGAATAACAAGGTTGAACGGCGTGGCTTGCTGAAAAAAGTCACGAATACAACGCTGACACTGGAGCGCAAGTGGCGTGAGAAGGGCTCGACTTCCTATTCGGTGAATCGCAGCCAAATCAAGAAAATCCAGGTGCTGAAGGAAATTCCAAAAGATGAGTAGTCAGTCAGTTGCGGGCAGGGATTTTCCGCCATTGTTCTTCCAGGCGTTGGGCGGAGATCTTGATAGCGGCCTTGAGTTCCTGTGCGAATAACAGAATGCGGAATTCCTCCAACATCCAGTGATAGGTTTGTAATTCTGCATCACTGGTTATCTGTTTCTCAGCCTGGATCTGATATTGCGCATAACGTTGCCAGTGTGGTTGTAGTTCATTAAATTTTAATTGGTCACGGCGTACATCATGCAAGGCTTTGTCGAGCCGCAGCTGAATTCCTTTGAGGTAACGCGGCAAGTAATCGCGCCATGGCAAGGGAGTGGCATGAATAAAGCCCGGATAGATCAGCATGGTTAGCTGCTGCTCAATATCCTCACGCAATATTGCCAATGCCGGTTTGTTCAGCAGTTGTCGTACTTGCTGATACGCTGTTGCCACACGTGACAACTGTTCGGCTATTTGATTCGCGATGCTGACAAATTCACCGCGTCCCTGGGCTAGCGCTTTTTCAAAGTCACTGCGCAGATAATAATTTAAGCCAGGCCGATCCAGAAAAACCTGCTGGAGTGCCGTATCAAGAATATCGGTTGTTATGCTCGCACAGTCCAGGCGTGGCACGAGGCACATGCAGCTTTGTTGCAAGTGCGGGAGATTTTTGCCCAGGTACTTGAGTTCCTTGCCAAGCCGTATGTGTAGCAGTAGCAGCAAACCGCTGCGATGGGCTGCAATGGCTTGGGTGGGATCAGGAAAAACTTTTAATCCAAGTCGCTCATGCTCTGCAACCAGTGCCGGATAGCCTTTTATTATCAGGCCATTCTGCTGGTGAACAAGCTCGGTTGGAATTGCGTCAATTGGCCAGTCGCTATGTTCACCTTGTGGCAGTGGCCAACGTACCTGCGTATCGAAGGTGTGTTGGGTTTTAATGGCGAGCCGGGATTTTAATTGCTTGAGGTTGCGGCCATCTGCCAGCGGTTTATCATTTTTATCTACAATTACAAAACGCATTTGTAAATGCAAAGGTAAAGCGGTTTCATCCCATTGTGACGCATCGACAGGGACGCCACTGATACGCTGCAGTTCTTTGGCGGTTGCCTGCAGGAAGGATTGATCGCCGGGTTTTAATTCATCCAGTGCAGCACGGGCATATTCGGGTGCCGGCACAAAATTTTTGCGTAATGCTTTGGGTAAGGATTTAATCAAGGCAACCAGCTTTTCATGGCGCAATCCGGGTACCAGCCAGCTAAACGCGGATTCCTGCACGCTGCTGAGAATAGTTAATGGAATACGCGCGGTTACACCATCGTCGGTTTCGCCAGGCGCCAGATGGTAACTCAGCGGGATACGCAGATCATGAATCCTTATGCTATCCGGAAACTGATCGACCCCTGCGGATTGCGCATCATGTTGCATGATGTCGTCGTTAGTCAGGAATAATAGCCGTGGTGTTTGTTGTACGGCAGTGTTATACCAGCTTTCAAAATGCGGACCTGAATATATTCCGGCTGGAATTTGCCTGTCATAAAAACCATACAATACGGTTGCGTCGACCAAAATATCCGGTCGTCGACTTTTATGTTCGAGTTTATGAATATCAGCAATAAGTTGCTGGTTGTGACCAAGGAACGCTGCGCGTGTTTTAAAGTTACCTTCCACCAGCGCTTCACGGATAAAAATTTCGCGCGCCAGTTCGGGTTCGTGAGGTCCGTAGTTAATGCGACGTTTCGCACATAGTACCAGCCCATAGAGACTGGTAGTTTCATATCCACCAACCTGTGCGGTGCTCGCATGCCAGCGCGGATCAAAATAGTGATGCTTAATTACATTGGCGGCAACTTCTTCGACCCATTCGGGTTCAATCGCGGCGACTTGATGCGCGAATAACTGGCTGGTTTCAACCATGGCGCCGGCCATGAGCCACTTCGGGCCTTTTTTCGCCAGGGCCGAGCCGGGGAATATCTGGAATTTAATACCGCGCGGTCCCTGATAGGTTCGGGTTTCATCGCGCATACCGATTTGACTGGCCATGCCACTGAGCAGGGCTTTATGCATATTGGCATAATCGGCAGGTTGTTGATTGAATTGTGCACCTTGTTCGCGGAGTACTCCATGTAATTGCACATAGATGTCACGCCACTCGGCCATGCGACTGGCGGACAGAAAATTTTCTGTGCATAGTTTGCGTAATTTGTTTTTCGACAGATGCTGACGTTGCTCGGTATAGAACTGCCATAACTTCAGTAATCCGACAAAATCAGATTGTTCATCGGTAAATTGGGCATGAGCTAATTGCGCACGTTGCTGTTTGTCATGGGGACGTTCGCGCGGGTCGGGGACACTCAAGGCACTGACGATGATCAATGCTTCGCTGAGACATTGATACTGACGTGCCGCGACAAGGATGCGTCCCAGGCGTGGATCCAGCGGCAGGCGGGCCAACTGTTTGCCGATGGCAGTTAAACGTTGCGCCTGCATGGCACCGATTTCTTCCAGGACACGATAACCATCGCGAATGGATTTATCCTCTGGCCGATCCAGGAATTCAAAGCGTTCGATTGAACCTAATTGCAGGCTGTGTAATTGCAGGATCACACTGGCGAGATTGGTGCGCAGAATTTCCGGATCGGTAAACGCAGGCCGGGCGGCAAAATCCATTTCATCATAGAGACGAATGCAAATACCGGCACTGACGCGCCCACAGCGCCCGGCACGTTGTTGGGCATTCGCCTGGGCAATTTTTTCCACTGGCAAGCGTTGAATTTTATTGCGATAACTATACCGACTCAGGCGTGCCAGACCGGCATCCACCACATAGCGGATGCCGGGTACCGTGATCGACGTCTCGGCGACATTGGTTGCCAGCACGATGCGCGTACCACTGTGCGGAGCAAAAATGCGTTGCTGATCGGCAATGCTCAGTCGTGCATATAACGGTAAAATTTCACACTGTGGCGGATGGTGTTTGCGTAAGGTTTCTGCGGTCTCGCGGATATCGCGTTCCCCTGGTAAAAATACCAGAACATCACCGGTTCCGGCCTGATGCAATTCATCGATAGCCTGTGCTATCGATTGCGGCACATCCAGTTTGGTTTCCGTATCGCTGGCAGTGATAGGACGATAGCGGATCTCCACCGGATAACTGCGCCCGGATACTTCCATGATCGGCGCATCGCTAAAGAACCGTGAAAAACGTTGCGGATCAATTGTTGCGGAAGTAATGATCAATTTAAGGTCCGGCCGTCGCGGCAGAATGTGTTTGAGATAGCCCAACAGAAAATCGATATTGAGACTGCGCTCGTGTGCTTCATCGATGATCACGGTGTCGTAATGGTGCAGCAGACGATCGGTCTGGGTTTCTGCCAGCAGAATACCGTCGGTCATGACTTTGACGTAACTATTGGGACTGACGTGATCCTTGAAACGGACTTTATAACCTACCTGTTGTCCCAGAGGGCTGTGTAATTCCTGCGACAGGCGTTCGGCAATGCTGCGTGCCGCCAGACGGCGTGGCTGTGTATGACCAATCAGTCCTTTGACGCCACGTCCCAACTCCAGACACAACTTCGGTAATTGCGTGGATTTACCCGAGCCGGTTTCACCACACAGAATCATGACCTGGTGTTTGCCGAGCAGGCCAAGAATTTCTTCACGCCGTTCAAGAATCGGCAAGCTGGAATCGTATTGTGGCGTTGGCAGGTTTTGTTGACGCAGCTGTAATTGCGTAGTGGCAGCAGCAATGTCCTGCGCGAGGTGTTCGAGGCTGTTGCGATCTTTACCGCCGCCATGTTGCCAACGTCGCAAGCGGCGTAATAATCCGGCCCGATCCCAACTCGTGACAGAATCAAGTTGCGCGATCAGCGCATCAAAAGAGAGTGGATCGGTCATTCCCAACACTGGCTGCTAAAACCGCCATTGTAACGCAGCGGCCTGGCAGATTCATGTCGGCATCACCACGTTGGTGATGTCAGGGGGTGTTCAATGCACCTTGCCCTGAGTCTGGCACAATTGTGCCTGCACCATCTCCATCAGAACCGATACCGTCAACGAGTTGGGGATTTCGCGAACATCCGAAAACCAGATCTCGCTGATGTGGTTACTGCTTTGTGGCGGTGCTTCAGCAACCATCGGCACGCCGATGAAAATGCCTTGCTGGCCGTCGTCCATTATTACCGTCATCAACTGCAGGGGTATGTCTTTCATCACAACCTCCTTGGGACGGATATTTACCAGTATCGATAAACAGCCGTCAGATACGGTGAACCTGTCTAATGGCATGCATGCGGTATGCCACTATGCTAATGTTAGCGGCCAATGTTGTGCCGGTATTAAGGAGTTTAGCAAAAATGCGCTTAACATCACCGTATACACTGATGGGCGTGGTTTTTACCGGGATCATCCTGGTAATGCTGTTTAGCAGCCAGGTCAAACCGGTGCATTGCACACAACCTTTTGCCCAGCATGAACAGCAAGTGGTGATGTTTGGTACCCGCTGGTGTCACTATTGCGGCAAAGCCCGGCAATATTTTGACGACAATAAAATTGCGTACTGTGAATACGATATCGAGGTTTCCGCTGAGAATGCTGCGACGTATCGTAATCTGGGGGGTGATGGAGTGCCGTTGATCGTGATCGGTGAAACGCGCATCAGTGGCTATAACGAAAGTAAATTACATTTCACCTTGCGCGAGTACCATTTAATGCCTTGACGGACGACGGCGTGATGAACTCACCACGCCGTGTATTGCCTTAATGGTGATGATGCCCGGGCATATGCACATGTCCATGATCCAGTTCTTCACTGGTGGCATCACGTACATCGATAACTGTGACGTTAAAATGTAAATCCATGCCGGCTAACGGGTGGTTGCCATCAATAGTGACATTGCCATCTTCGACGGCGATGATGGTGACGACAATCGGTTCGCCATGGGTGGCCTGGGCATGAAATTTTTGGCCAACTTCAATATCTTCGGGTGAGTCAAACATGTCGATCGGCACCACCTGGGTGAGCTCATCATTACGTTCGCCGTAACCGTCCGCCGGACTGACGACGACTTGCAGCTTGTCGCCGGATTGTTTACCGAGCAGGGCATTTTCCAGGCCCGGGATGATGTTGTTGGCGCCATGCAAATAGGCAAATTGGCCTGCGGCGGACTGATCGAGGATCTGGCCCTGGCTGTCGGTAAGCGTGTAATCCAAGGCCACCACGGTCTTGTCGGCAATTTTCATGTTTTCTTCCTGGGGTTGGTTAAGGGAATGGACGAATTTGCGGCACCAAGTATAACACGTCGAATAAGCAGTGACAGACCAGCCGGTGACTTGCAGGCTGTTCACCAGCTTGCTGTCATTGCTTGAGCCGTAGGCGTGCCTGTATCACGAAATCCATGAGTGTTTACTATCTCAATGAATTTTCTGGCACTATACTTCGGCGATACAGGAAAAAGGCATGTTACAACTCACTAAATTCAATTTGATCCGGCAATCCCTGCGGCAGCAGATTTGGGAAAATGATTTGTCCAAAATGCCGCGCTGGCAGGTGCGTCTGGTTGGTACGTTACGGATCTGTTATCTCATCCTGCGCGATGTCTTTTTTGACAGTCAATTGACCATGCAGGCGATGAGCCTGGTGTACACAACGTTACTGGCGCTGGTGCCACTCATTGCGGTGAGTGTTTCGGTGCTGAAAGGTTTTGGTGTCTATAACCAAATCGAACCATTACTGCTGGATATACTTGAACCGCTGGGGGATCGCGGTGTCGAGATATCCCATACCATCACCCAGTTTGTCAATAACATCAACTCCGGTCTGTTGGGATCGTTTGGTTTGGCTCTGCTGCTGTATTCGGTGGTGTCACTGATGCAGAAAATCGAACAGGCGTTTAATCACACCTGGCGAGTCAGTGAGGAGCGTTCCTGGGCGCAACGCTTTAGTGATTATCTGAGTGTGATTTTGATCGGGCCGGTACTGGTTTTTACTGCCATGGGCCTGACCGCTTCATTATCCAACACCGCCTTGTATCAGCGACTGGTGGATATCGCGGTGTTTGCCTTCCTGGCAGATATGGTCAGTTACGTGCTGCCTTTTTTACTGGTGATGCTGGCTTTTGCACTAATCTATATCTTTATTCCCAATACCCGTGTGCAGTTCCGTTCTGCACTGGTCGGCGCAATCATCGCCGGTGTGATGTGGCAAGTCGTGGGCTGGCTGTTCGCCTGGTTCATTGCGACAGCGAATTACTCGCAAATTTATTCGGCGTTCGCCACCTTGTTTTTCTTTATGATTTGGTTGTATGTCAGTTGGTCGATATTGCTGGTTGGTGCCAGTATCGCCTTCTATTATCAGCATCCCGAACAGCGCATTCGCAAACGTCTTAATCTGCAATTAAGTAATCGTATGAAGGAATGGCTGGCATTGGCGATCATGGCACAGGCCGCGCGGCGTTTTTATGATCATCAACCTCCACTGCGTCTGATTGAACTGTCGCAACAATTGAATATCGAGCTGGATTTGCTGCACCCATTAGTTACCATTTTGCAAAACCGGGATTTGTTAGTGCGGACCGATACCGAGCCGCATGGCTATGTACCGGCACAAGCACCCGAGACATTAGCACTGTTGACCATCATCGACGCGGTGCGCCAGGCCGAGGAGGATGATATTCTGAATTTGCAACGGTTACCCAAAGATACGGTAGTGGCGCATTATTTCGACGTTTATCAGAACGTGGCTGCAAAAGCATTAACGAGTGCAACACTGAAAGATTTGGTCATGGATCCCCAGTCAGCCCTGCTACAGTCACGCAGTCCGGGATAATGACACCGACGAGTAAACAGTTAATAGAACAATAACAGGTTGGTATGGCGACAGAGATTAACGCACGTTTGATACAGCAGGCTCGATTCACCGGTACGCGTGAATATGTGATCGTCGATGGCAAGGAACTGCGTATCCGCATGCAGGGGAAGTTCAAACAACAGCTTGTTGCTATCAGTTTGCTGGCGCTGGGTGAGAAGAGCAGTTATCACATCCATTTTGTATGGCGCTGGATGGTATTAGCCATTAGCGGCGGCGTGTTGCTCGGCGGGTATTTTCTGGCGAATAAGTTTTACGGATTTGGCTCAGATGTCATTGATTTTTCAGTCATAGCGCTAAGCAGTATTGTGATGTTACTTGGCCTGGTGTTGTTTGGCCTGAACATTTCACGTAAACGGATATTTTATGCACGCAACTCCCATATCGCCCTGTTCGACATTTTGGTGAGCAAACCGAATGTGCGCGAGTACCGTGACTTTCTGCAGAGTTTGCAGGGTTACATCAGCAAGGCGCGGCAATACTGGAGCCTGAAGACCGAACAACAAATGGCGGGCGAATTACGCATGATTCGGCGTCTGGTCAATGAAGGTGTGTTGGAGCAAGCGCAATATGACCTGGCCAAGGATCGATTGTTTCGAATCAGTAACAAAAAATCCAGGCAGGCTGACTCTGCGTGAACGGATCGCACATCGAAGACTAAAGTTACTCACCAGGCAGCCGACGATCAGGAATAGGCAGACAACCCCAACAGGGGGTACGTATGGTCTATCCATCTCCACAGGAAGTCGGGATTAGCATCCCGCCATATCTTAAGAAAGCGGATTTCTGTCGCGGTTTTGAGTGGGCATTACGGGGCAAGCAAATTTGCCGTGCAGAACATTTGCGACGCTCCTTCCGGTTGGGATTTCGTGCCGCTAAACTTTATCTGAATGAACTGCGCCGCGCCCAGGGAGTTATCCCGTTCCCGATGAAGGCTCAGATGCGTCTGCGCACAAGTCATTAACTATCGCCGGTTTAATCCCGGTTCACTCGTATCCAACCCTGAATGATTGCAGGGGAATCTCCCTTATCTATATATATGGTCGTACTGCGAGGGTTAACCCAGCCATGGTGATACTCACACGGTTAAAATTGCGGTATATATAGCTTTGCCGCAAGGGAGAAACCGATGTTTGCCAAAGATAAAAAGCTGGTGCTGCCGCAAGCCCAGGACGCGTTGCCAGGTCGTAGCGAAATCATGCCCGTCACCAATCAACATTTCGTAAATGGTCATCCGTTATTGCCACCGTATCCCAACGGCATGGCACAGGCATTATTCGGTATGGGATGTTTCTGGGGTGCAGAAAAATGCTTTTGGCAGTTACCCGGGGTATTCGTCACGGCAGTTGGTTATGCCGGCGGTTATACGCCCAACCCAACCTATCGTGAAGTGTGCAGCGGCCAAACCGGCCATAATGAAGTGGTCAAGGTGGTGTTTGATCCGCAGCAAGTGAGTTATACACACGTACTGCAAGCATTCTGGGAGGCACATAATCCCACGCAGGGTATGCGGCAGGGTAATGACACTGGTACACAGTATCGTTCCGGGATTTATTATTATGATGAATCACAACATCAGGCGGCAGATACCTCACGTACACACTATCAACAGGCATTATTGCAGGCAGGGCACACTATGATCACCACCGAGATAATTCCTGCACCGGAATTCTATTTCGCCGAAGATTATCATCAGCAATATCTGGCAAAAAATCCCGGCGGCTATTGCGGCCTGGGCGGCACCGGGGTGCGTTGTGCGGATTAACCGGGTGATGTTAATGGCGCTGAGTATGATGGCTGAGTTAGCCGGTGCAGCAAATCCTGTCGAAACACTGGATCGCCAATTGGAAGAAATGCAAATGGCCCGGCTTGCCGAAGTACAAACGAATAAAGTTAACAAGCTGGTCGAGTTTGCCACCGACGGATGCAGTGGTGGACTTTCCGCTGGCTGGGAGACGCTAAGCAAACTCGTGCCAGCTTTTCAGAAAAAATTCGGCGATCATCCACCGTATGAATTTTGTTGTGTTGCTCACGATCGTGCCTATTGGCGCGGTGAAACTATTGAAGGTTTTGAGAAGCGCCAGCAGGCAGATGCCACGCTGCGTCAATGTGTCGTGGACTATGGCCGCGAGCATCGCCGTGAATTCGCGCAGGAATTCAATATGTCAGAACAAACCATTGTGCAGAATTTTACCGTCATCAGTGACATGATGTATTACGCGGTGCGTCTGGGGGGTAAACCCTGCTCATATCTGCCATGGCGCTGGGGTTATGGATGGCCGGATTGCCCTTTGCCGGATGTGGATACCAAGCAGGTATTGCGTTGATGTTGCCAGCCGTGACGTTATACACCATTGGCCATAGCAATCATGATATCCAGACCTTGCTTAAACTATTACAAGCAGCACAAATAACTACGCTGATCGATGTGCGCGCACAACCTCGTTCGCAACACAATCCGCAATTCAATGAAGAAAATTTACGTAATGGCTTGTCTGTACATGCCATGATCTATCATTGGGCAGGTCGACAGTTGGGTGGGCGCCGCAGTGTGAATCCCGATTCTCCTCATCTGGCGCTGGCGGAAGCACGGCGAGGTTTTGCTGATTACATGCAGAGTGACCAATTTGCAAAAGCTGCAACGCAATTGGTGAGTCTGGCACGGCGTGAAACTGTCGCCGTGATGTGCGCCGAAGCGGATCCACAGCACTGTCATCGCGGTTTGTTGGCTGATTATCTGAGTTTGCAGGGTCACCGAATTATTCATTTGCTTGCCGATAGCACCCAACAAGAACATGTATTACATCCGTCGGTGCGTTGTGAAAGTGCGGCACTGATTTACGATCGTCATATTACTCAAGTTTTAATCGAGTGAAACCGTGCGCGGTTTATCTGGGTGAATTATTGACCCGCTATCATTTTGGCGAGACCCATCCATTCGGGCCAAAACGCTATGCCGCTTTTGAGAATGAATTTCACGCCCAGGGTCTGGTGCAACATAGCGAAATTATGGCGCCTGTCATGGGTGCTGTTGCACAGCTGCTGTATTTTCATGAGGCTGAATATATTCAAAAGGTCAGTGCCATTTCCAAACACGGGCATGGTTATCTGGATTGTGGTAACACTCCGGCTTTTGTTGGTATGTATGAAGCCGCTTTGGGCATCGTCGGCACGACACTTGATGCGGTGCGCTGCATTATGCAAGGAGATACGACCAGGGCCTTTATACCGATTGCAGGCTTGCATCACGCGCGGCGCGACAGGGCGGAAGGCTTTTGTGTATTCAATGATTGCGGCGTGGCGATTGAAGCACTACGGCGTGACTATGGTGTACGCCGTATCGCGTATGTTGATATTGATGCGCATCATGGTGATGGCGTGATGTATAGTTTTGAAGACGATGCCGACCTGTGTTATGTCGACTTGCATGAAGATGGCCGTTATCTTTATCCCGGTACCGGTACCGCCGAAGAAACCGGCATTGGTGTGGCTCAGGGCACCAAATTAAATATTCCGATGCCACCGGGTGCGACGGATGTGCAATTTCGACGAGCGTGGGAGTCAGTAGAAATATTTATAGCGCGGAGTGAACCTGAATTTATTATCGCGCAATGCGGTGCGGATAGTATCAAGGGAGATCCGTTGACACATCTGCATTACTCAGCGCAGTCTCACTACTATGCCACACAACGATTGTGTCGTTTGGCCGACAGTATGGGCCATGGCCGGGTGCTGGCATTGGGTGGCGGCGGATATAATTTGCAGAATATCGCCGCTGCGTGGACGGCCGTAGTACGCGCATTACTGGAAGCCGCACAATAATTATTTTTGTTGGGTAAATTTATAGAACGTTGCATCCAGATAATCCACCACGGCTTCGATCTCCTCATTTGACCAGGATAGTTTCTGATAAACGGCCCATTTGCTGGCCCAGGCGGTAATGTCTGCACGGGTTTTTGCCTTGTGGTGTTCGCGTAAATGCGCCACGCTGGTATGGCAGGACGTGCAATGGTGTTCGTAGAGCAGTTGGCCGCGTTGAGGAGTTTTTTGCGGTGGTTTGGTGACGGCAGGAATAGCCTGCTTCGGTGGCGCGCTTACCGATGGCAATGATGTGTTGTCAGTCATTGCCCACAGTAAAGCAGGGAGTATTAATAATGACAGCAACAAATTGTAACGCATTGTGACATTCTCCTGAATGTTAAAATTAAACATATATACGCCTGATTTAAAGATTGCAATGCTTGTCATGGATTTGTCTACGCAATGGCATTACACTTCGCCCGCTTGCGTCAAACACGGAGGTATACCATGACCGAGGTTGTGATCAACCCAACAAGTAATAAAAATACGACAATGGACAAGCTCGAACAACGATTTATGCGCGCCATGATCATGGCCAGTCCGGGTGAACCGTCCGTGTTGCAACCGGCTGAATTACCTGAGCCTCAATTACAAAAGCCAACCCAGATTAAAGTACGCATTAAAGCCGCAGGCATTAATCCGATCGATACCAAAGTGCGTGCGCGCGGTTTGTTTTTCAGTAACGCGTTGCCGGCCATTATCGGTTGTGATGGCGCGGGCGTGATCACCCAGGTGGGTGAAGCCGTGAAGCAATTCCAAATTGGCGATGAAGTATATTTCTGTAACGGCGGACTGGGTCGTGAGCAAGGCAACTATGCCGAATTTACCGTGCTCGAAGCTACCCATGTGGCGCGCAAACCCACGACACTCACTTTTGTGGAAGCCGCCGCGATGCCACTGGTGGCGATCACTGCCTGGGAGGCCTTGTTCGATCGCGCTAATCTGCAGCCTTCCCATACGGTATTAATTCATGCCGGAGCGGGTGGTGTTGGACATGTTGCCATTCAATTGGCCAAGTATGCGGGTGCGCGTGTTATTACCACCGTGAGTGATCCGGTGAAGGCGGAACTGGCTTCATCTTTGGGTGCAGATATGGTGATTCAATACCAGCAAACAGATTTCGTACAGGCAATAAATCACTTAACCGGCGGGCGGGGTGTCGATGTGGCATTGGATACGGTTGGCGGCGAGGTGTTTCAGCAAACCATTCCCGCAGTCAGACACTATGGTGATCTGATTACGCTGCTGGATCCGGGTACTGATATTGCCTGGAAAGAGGCACGCACGCGCAACCTACGTATCGGGTTTGAATTGATGCTCACACCGCTGTTACGCGATTTACCCGAAGCGCGAGCGCATCAGGTGGAAATCCTGCAGCATTGCGCCGAGCTGATCGATCGTGGCGATTTGGATGTGCATATCGGCAAGGAGTATCCTTTGGCGCAAGCCGCACAGGCACATACCGATATCGAGACCGGTCACACGCAGGGCAAGCTGGTATTGAATCTGGATAACTAAGCATACAATTTGTATTGAAACTAATCGCTGTCTGTACCAAAATGGTTACTGATGTACAGCGAGAGAAGTACGGTTCGTGGCACCCAAGCAAGCTCATCAACTCAAAATTATTTCCGGCGGGCAGACCGGCGTGGATCGCGGCGCGCTCGACGCGGCCCTTGCCGCCGGTATCGCCTGTGGCGGATGGTGCCCGAAGGGCCGCGTGGCTGAAGATGGCGTGATCGATGCCAGCTATCCGTTACAGGAAACCGGCAGTGAAGATTACCGGGTGCGGACGCTGAAAAATATCAGCGAGTCAGATGGCACCGTCATCATCTATTTTGGCAAACTCGAAGGTGGTAGTCTCAACACCGTTGAATATTGCCGCCAGCAGAATAAACCACATCTGTTGGTGAATACCGATTTCGCCAACGGCGAGCAGGCCGCGGCGGCCATTATGAAATTTGTCATTGAACGTAATCTCCACGTACTGAATGTTGCCGGGCCTCGCGCCAGCAAAGTACCACGTGCACGCACGTATACGCAGATCGCCATAGCCGCTTTGATTCGTCTGTTGCGGGCTGAAGCCCCGGCGGCATGAGCCAGCCCGGTCAGCACTTCACTTTCATTGCCACAGTTTCTACATCGCTGCTGGCCGCCCTGGCGGAGCACTCCGGCATCAGCAAGATCAAAATCAAAGAGGCCATGCAAAAAGGTGCCGTGTGGGTAAAGCGCGGTAATCAATCTGCCGTACGCATGCGCCGCGCCACCAGTGAACTGACCAAGGGTGATCGGGTCGATTTTTATTACGATGCGAATCTGCTGGCGCGCAGCGTTGCGCCGCCGCAGTTAGTTTGGTCAGGGCATGACTATAGCGTCTGGTATAAACCGGCGGGTATGCTCGCTCAAGGTACGCACTATGGCGATCATCTTGCCTTGTTACGTCAGGCGGAATTAGCCATGCCGCAGGTGAAAACAACCTATCTGGTGCATCGACTGGATCGCGAAGCCGATGGGCTGATGTTGATCGCACATAACAGTAAAGCCGCGCATGTGCTTTCAGAATTATTCGCCAAACAGCAAATCGATAAACGCTACCGGATTACCGTCAAAGGACAAATCTCCAGGAGCAAAGGTGAAATCGATCTGCCGCTCGACGGCAAATCAGCCTTAACGTTATATGAAGTCGTTGCCGTCGATGCGCAGGCCGATACCACGCAAGTAGCCGTGACGATTAAAACGGGCCGTACCCACCAGATCCGCCGCCATTTCGATGCTATCGGTCATCCGGTGCTGGGCGATCCCAAATACGGCACGAATAACAAGAACACCGCGGGGATGCAACTGACGGCGACGTATTTACGCTTCATTTGCCCGATGCTGCGCAAGGAACAGCTATTTGATCTGACTGCGATAACATTTTCACAATAAAGAACTGCTGTAACGGAGTAAGCATGATTCAACGACAATGGCGTATGTGGTTGCTGGCAGGGTTGATCATAGCGACGTTTTTTTCATTGTTTCTATTGTCACCCATTCAGCAAGATCCGGAATATCATGGCTTTGCTGATTCGCGCCGCTATGTATTCATTCCAAATTTTTTCAATGTGATTTCCAATATATTCTTTATGTTTGTTGGTGTGGCGGGGGTCCGATTTTGTTTGCGAAGTGAATTGGGACGGGCGCAGCGTGCCTGGTTGGTGTTTTTTATTGGTGTGACGCTGGTAAGCGTGGGTTCTTCGTATTATCACTGGCATCCGGATAACACCACCTTGGTGTGGGACCGGATTCCAATGACGATTGCGTTCATGGGGATCTTTGTTGCGCTATTGAGTGAGCATATTGATCTGGCGGTGATGCCAAAAATGTTATTACCTGCCGTATTGCTTGGATTGGCGAGCGTCGGCTATTGGGCCTGGCAGGACGATTTACGCTTTTATGCCTGGGTGCAGTTTTTCCCTTTGCTGGTGATACCGTTGGTCATGTGGTTGTTTAAATCACGTTATACCCATCAGCATCTGTTACTGATCGCGTTGTGCTGGTACGTGGTGGCAAAAATACTCGAGCTGGCGGATCGCGTGGTTTATGCCTGGTTACATGGGCTAATGAGTGGTCATGCGCTTAAACATGTTGCAGCCGCGATCGGCTGTCTAATGATATTGCGGATGCTGCAGCGTCGGCAGTTGCGGATTAATTAACATCAAGGCATTGCTTCCCTGTAATGCCTCGACGTCGGCGGGGGGTATGGATCATCCCAGATCCACAGGGACAAATATCCGTGAGTCATTACGTTGTATGAGCAACGCCACATGTTTGCCGTGACTGGATACCAGTTTGCGTAATTGCTCAACGCTACTGATCGACTCGCCATTGAGCGACAGGATCACATCGCCGGGTTGAATACCGGCACGCGCGGCGGGACCACTGCTGTCTTCCACCAACAGACCACCATTGTGAATATCTATCTGTTTGCGTTCTTCTGCGGTTAATGGTCGCACTGCCACACCTAAACGGCTTTTGCTTGCATTATTGCTGTCATCACTGGCTTGCTTGGTGTCACTGAGTTCACCCAGCGCAACCGACAAATCACGCCGCTTGCCTTTGCGCCAGACCTCGACTTTTGCCTTGCTGCCAGGCTTCATGTCGGCTACTGCAGGAGGTAATTCATTGGAGCTGGCGATATCCTTGCCGTTGAATTTGAGGATCACATCACCGGGTTCGATGCCAGCCTTGGCCGCAGGTCCATTGTGTTCAACCGAGCCAACCAGGGCGCCAGTGGGTTTAGTCATGCCAAATGATTCCGCCAGAGCCTGATTCACTGCCTGAATCGTTACGCCGAGTCGGCCGCGTTCCACCTTGCCGTTCTCAACGATCTGTTGTTCCACTTTCATTGCAACGTCGATCGGAATGGCAAATGACAGGCCTTCGTAGCCACCGGTGCGTGAATAGATCTGTGAATTGATACCGATGACTTCGCCATTGATGTTAAACAGTGGCCCGCCAGAGTTACCGGGATTGACGGCAACATCGGTTTGCAGGAATGACACATAACCATCATCCGGTAAGGAACGCGATTT
This sequence comes from Gammaproteobacteria bacterium, assembly GCA_024641475.1. Taxonomy (GTDB): domain Bacteria; phylum Pseudomonadota; class Gammaproteobacteria; order UBA6429; family Thiohalophilaceae; genus JACQBC01. The sequence continues at coordinate 22,922 of JAHECZ010000003.1, read as the reverse complement.
AGCCGAGACGATACCGGCCGTGGCGCTGTTTTCAAAACCAAACGGTGAGCCAATCGCCAACACCCATTCGCCGACCTGGGTATCACCCGGGTTACCCAATTTGACGACAGGCAAATCACTGGCATCGATCTTCAGTACTGCGACATCGGTTGGTTTGTCTTTGCCGAGCACCTTGGCCTTGAATTCGCGTTTGTCGGTCAGTTTAACTGTAACTTCGTCAGCGTTTTCGATCACATGCGCATTGGTGAGAATGATGCCATCGGTGCTGACGATAAAACCCGATCCCATGCCACGCATCGGCGTTGCACCCGTATTACCCGGGGGCATCTGGAAATGACGGAAGAATTGATAAAAAGGATCATCCGGATCCATCTGTGGTAGTTGCGGTGAACGCAACGAGGTTTTCATGGTACCAGTGACACTGATATTCACAACCGCAGGGCCATTTTGCGCAACGATGTTACTGAAACCGGGTTGGGTTAATGCAGCGGTGGCGCGGGTGGCAGGCAGCGGTGCAATCGATGATGTCGCAGTTGCAACGGCGGGCGGTGCAGATGGTTTGGCGTGGGCATAATATTCCGCATAGCCAATGGCCAGCGCTACACTAATGCTGGCAGCAATGATGCTGCGTTTCCAGATTATGTTTTGCATGTGTGTCTCCTTGTGTGTACTGGTAAGGAAAGCTGGAAGCTTCACGATGGTGACACATTACAAGCGCGGGACTTAAATCAGACTTAAAAAACCTGTATTGAAGCGTGAATGGTGAAGAATTTCACTATGGGGACTTAATTGGGCACTGGAAAATCAACGCGGGCACATAGCCCGCCACCCTCCGCATCCAGCAATGCGATACTGGCATGTAGCTGTTGTGCAATGGTTTTAACGATGGCCAGTCCCAGGCCACTGCCGGTGGCATCACTGCCGGGTCGACGATAGAATCGATCGAAGACGCGGGTACGTTCTTCCGGTGGGATACCTGGTCCGGTATCACAGATGCTCACAAAGACATGATCGGTTGTTCCAACCAGAACATCAATTTTACCATTCTCAGGTGTGTAGCGGATCGCGTTGCTAACGAGGTTGGCCAGCATGATGCGTAGCGCCTCGGAGTTACCGAGAATAGGAGCGTTTACCGGCATGGCGCTGATGCCAAGATCAATATGTTTAGCTTCGGCTAATAGTTGATGATCGATCACAACGCGTTGGGCGACTTCTGCAAGATTGACAGTTGTCGCTTTTTGTTCGGTGGCACCGGGCTCTTGTCGTGCCAAGGTTAACAATTGCTGCACGACGTGCGTCGTGCGCTGCAAACCCGCTTTGACATCCGCGATCGCAGTGTGGCGCGCATCTGCATCATTCGCACGCTCCAGCAATTGCACTTGTAATTGTAATGCGGTGAGGGGTGTACGCAATTCATGGGCGGCATCCGCAATGAAGGCTCGTTGCGAATGCATCGCGGATTTCAGGCGAGCCAGCAACTCGTTGAGTGCCATCACCAATGGCTGGAGCTCTTCAGTTCCTGCTGGTTCCGGCAGAGGTTCCAGTGAAGTGGGATTGCGCTCAAGTACCGCTGCTGTCAGCCGCATCAATGGCTTGAGTCCCTGACTGACAATAAACCAGATTAACAAACCCAGCAGCGGTAATAAAAACAAAAACGGGGTGAGCGTGCGCAATGCGGCGGTGGCTGCCTGGGTATTGCGTACCTGTAACGGTTGGGCGACTTCGATAGTTTCATCGCGGTATTGAATTGCAAAGACGCGCCAGTTGCCTTCGCTCGTGGAGACAGTTGAATAACCTAACTGAGTCAGGCCCGGTAGACTACGGTGCGGTTGTGAATAATAGACAGTGACGCCGCTGCGATCCCAAACACGAATGACAAAGTCAAAGTTCTGTTCGTCCGGAATGGCGACGGAAGGATTATATTGAAATCGGTGGTTGCGCAATGACAAGGCGATTTGTTGCAAGTGGTAATCAAAGATGGCATTGGCTTCATTCTGCGCGACCACATAGGTTGCGTAGGCACCGAGTAACATCACGATTGCCATGCCACCTAGCAATGTCACTAATAAGGTCCGGCGTATTGATGTCATATGGTTTTGGGAATCAGGTAACCAACACCGCGGACATTTTTGATCCATTCATTGCCGAGTTTACGGCGCAGGGAATGAATGTATACCTCGACGGCATTACTTTCGATTTCTTCCCCCCAACCGTACAGGCGATCTTCCAGTTGCGCGCGCGACAGCGGGGTGCCGGGCCTTTCCAGCAGTACATGTAGCAAGGCAAATTCGCGCATCGATAACAACACCGACTTGCCATGCAGGTTCACTTCATGTGTGGCGGGATTCAGCATCAATGGTCCGTGTTCGATGACGCTTTCCGCACGGCCAGCGTTACGTCGCATGACGGCGCGGATACGTGCTGATAATTCATCGAGATCGAAAGGTTTTACCAGATAATCATCGGCACCGGCGTCCAATCCAGTGATACGATCACTCACGGCATCACGCGCGGTGAGGATTAATACGGGGATACGATTTTTGTTTTGCCGCAGGTTGTGTAAAACCTCGAGACCGGATTTACGTGGCAAACCAAGATCCAACAGTAAAAAGTCATATACGTCATTAGCCAGGGCCAGTTCTGCGGCTTGCCCGTCCTGCACCCAGTCAACACTATAGCCATCCTGTTTCAGTCCGGTTTGAATGGTGGGGCCGATCATCGGGTCGTCTTCAACTAACAGTAGACGCATGTTATCACCTTGCGGACTGGTATCCTGATTACAATGTATTTATTCAGTGTAGGGCAGAGACCAGTTTGGATTCAATAGGTATAACCGCAAGTGCGGCCAGTGTTGGGGTGAATTTAGTGTGGAAATGAAAAGTTAAGAAAAGCTTATGCCGATGTCTCAACTAAATTATCGAGCTCACCTTCCATGTGTAATTCGGTTAAATCGGTAAAACCGCCGATCCATTTGCCATCAATGACAATCTGGGGAACCGTGCGGGCATTATTGGTTACGCTGAGCATTTCCTTGAGGAGGCCACGATCCATATCAACACGTGCTTCGTCGTAAGGGATATGCCATTTCTTTAAAAGGCTTTTGGTGTTATCACATATCGGACAGGTGCCGGTGCTGTAAATTTTAACGCGTGCCATAGGTGCCTCTGCAGAAGGGATGACGCCAGATACGGAATTATGCCGTATATCACTCAGCGATAAAACAATAATACCGGTCCCAGGCTAAGTAAATTACCGGCTGCATGGATCATCATGCCGGGTAACAGACTGTGATAGCGTTCATACGCATAGGCGAGGATCAGTCCGCTCCAGAATACCGATAAAAATCCGGCGATCGAATATAAATGCAGTGCAGCGAATAATAAGGCACAGATCGTGATGGCGGTGGTCGGTGGCAAGCGATGGCGCAGGCTGGTGTAAAACAATCCCCTGAAACCGATTTCTTCGAAGATCGCCGCCCACAATACGATATTAATGGTGCTCAGCCATACGGTTTGCTGTGGTCCAAACACCAGGCGCTCTTGCATGCCTTCACTCCAATGACTGCCCAGACCAAATTGCCAGGTACCCCAGCCAATCAGCAACAGACCAATCCAGTCCAGTGCCAGCAATGCGAATGTCGTGGTAAAGAAATGTTGCCAGCCATCTTCAGGTCGACGCAGGCCAAAGGCGCCGCGCCAGGTTAGGCCGCGTGGCTTCAGTAAATAGTGATGTATTAATAACAGCATCGGTAGTGATGCAAACAGTGTTGACCAGCTGGTCAGGAAACTCGGGGTGAAATAGGGATTGTGCGGCAGAATGTGCAACAGCAGTGAAATAATCATCCCCGCAAGTGCGGCAGTGACACCGATGGCGTAACCATCCACAAATGACCAGGGCCTATCCAGGATACCGCGTCGCCAGGGCGAGATCGTATGCAGTATGCGCGGGAATACAATCAGACAGACACCCAGTAGTATGAGTGCACCGACAGTAATGATCATCCAGCGTACAAAACGCCGATGTTCTTCGCCGTGTTTTTCCAACCGTTGCAATAGTGTGTAGGCGCGGAGGTCGTTGCCGGATTTTATTGCGATGCGATAGCGGAGTCGATCGGCTGCCCAGCCCAGTGGTAACAGATTGGCACCGGTGTAGATCTCTGCGGAGAAATTCCGGTTGTCTTTATCCAGATAGGCATAGCGGATGGCGCTGGCAATGACATCTTCTTCCGGATCATTGGTTAATAATTTGAGCGCTGCAGTCAGTTCGGCATGACTGCGTTTTTCGGCAATGGTAACCAGCAAACGACTCCTGATATTTAATTGTGCCGCATGTTCACTGTCATCATGGGCAATGCCCTGATGTTGCAGGACCTCGCGATAAACCTGAATAGCTTGTTCTTCGACAGTTGCTTTCGGCCCGAACAGAAAACTGTGCAGGGCTTGTTCAAACATTGGCACAGTGTCATAGGCTTCATAGAATTGCATGTGCCGGTCCATCATGCGTCCAGCCGAAGCGCCCAGATAGTGCAGTTTGTCTAATTGATTGGTGGTGACAAAGGGATTGATCAGGGTATACAAGGCGGACAGTAGCAATAGACTGGCCAGTAACATCCATGCAAATTTGAAATTGACGCGCAACGGCAAGGTCATTGTTATTAAACTGCGATTGTGACCGAAGGTTGATTTTTCAATCACTATAGCGTATTTGGTAATGACGTTGTAGATTATTTTGGTTTGATTTTGCAATGTAGTGGATTGCAAAATGATGTCAACAGGATTCGAGGATTGTTATTATATGTACCCACAACAACAGGCACTGCTCGGCGCATTATTTATCATTGCGTCAGAATTCTTTTTTGCCAGCATGGCAGGTATTGTCAAACATCTGGCGCTTGAGATGAATGAGATGATGCTCATCTTTGCGCGCAGCTTTTTTGGTGCACTGGTGGTGTTGCCGTTTGTGCTGCGTGGAGGCCAGGCGAATTTGCAAACCCGGGTTATGCCGCTACATCTGGCGCGGGCGCTATTCGGTTTGTTGGCGATGTATTGTTTTTTTTATGCGATTGCACATATCCCCTTGGCCGATAGCATGATGCTCAAAATGACCACGCCGATTTTCTTGCCATGGGTCGCGCTGTTGTTTTTACGCGAGCAGGTAAGCTGGCGGGCGATCCTGGCGATACCGATTGGTTTTATGGGTGTAGTCTTCATTCTGCAACCGCATGGCAGTGTACAGTGGGTTGGACTTGTCGGGGTTTTGGGCGGAGTGTTTACAGCGCTGGCCATGATCTGTGTGCGTAGGTTAACGAAAACCGAGCCCGCCAGTCGCATCGTATTTTATTTCGCATTACTCTCCAGCATGTTTTCGGCTGTTCCTTTGCTGTGGACATGGCAGATGCCGACTGCGACTCAACTCAGCTGGTTACTGTTGATGGGATCATTGGGCAGTTTTGGTCAATATTTGCTGACACGTGGCTACAGTCTGGCAGGTCCGGCGCAAAATGGTCCGTTTACATATTTTTCGGTGGTATTTGCCGCATTATACGGATTTGTATTATGGGATGAGCGCTTGCAAGGCTGGTTTTATATTGGTGCGGCGTTGATCGTACTTGCAGGTCTCGTCGTATTATCGACTCCGGCGAAAACATATCAGAAAGTCGCGGAAGACGTGCTCTAGTTGCGAGTTAATGCCGATGCCCGGGTGCGAAGAACTGTACATGCGATTTTTTGAAAAATGGAATTAATGCAATACCGGCAATGAAGCCACCGATGTGTGCGCCCCAGGCAACGCCACCACCGCTCTGACCGACGGTGATTAGACTGCTGACAATTTGTAATACAAACCAGAAGCCCAGTACCAAAATAGCCGGTAACCAGACTGCCTGGCTTAGAAAGCCTGCCGGGATAATCACTAAAACGCGGGCATGTGGATATAACAGGGCATAGGCACCCAGTACACCGGAAATGGCACCACTGGCGCCAATCATCGGAATAGCGGAGTGCATATCCGGCAGGGCATTCGCCAGCATTGCCGCGATGCCACAGAGCAGATAAAAAAGGACAAAGCGGCCGTGTCCCATTGCATCTTCGATGTTGTTACCGAAAATCCACAGGTACAACATATTGCCGATCAGGTGCATCCAGCCGCCGTGCATGAACATGGAGGTAAATGCCGTCATCCAGGCCGGTACCATCATCAGATGCGCTGGTAGTTGATCGTAGCCGAATAACACAGCGGGGATGGCACCAAAGGCATAGACAGCGGATTGCTGCGCCTGGCCCAGACTCAATTGCCAGAAAAAAACCAGGCAGCAAAGGGTAATAATCCCGATGGTAAAGATCGGTTGAATTGTGGTGGGGTTGTCGTCGCGTAATGGCAGCATAGGTATATTCGCAAATTTAATTGCGACAGATAGTAAAGTGGCAATGCGGTTGATTCAATGGTTTCCCGCAGAAGGCACATCGCCGCGATTGAAAATCAAACCGAACCAACACATATATAACAGCATAGCGCCAACGTATCGTGGTATTCCTCCAGCATTGTTGCTTGGCAAGATCACAGCCAGTGTACAAGGTTAATCCTGATTTTTGCAGCATGCATCACCCGTCGTAAGGTAAATTGTGTATGATCGTGACGATGAATAAACGACCAACTACTGTGGAGTTTTCGCCTGCCTGGCAGCATTTGTTGTCGCGCCCGCTGGCAGAGTATCGCCTGGCTGAAGCGGCGCTGGCAGCTGCGACGATTGTTCACCCGGAGCTGTCGCTTGCATTCTATTTACAAAAGTTGGATGCGCTGGGTGAGTCACTGCTGGCGCGCCTGGACGTGAATATGACAGCAGCGCAGAAGCTTGCTGCATTAAATAACTATTTTTTTCAGGAACAGGGCTTTGGCGGGAATCGCGAGGATTATTTTAATCCCTGCAATAGCTGCTTAAATGACGTGTTGGATGGCAAATTAGGGATACCGATCAGCCTGTCGATTATCTATCTGGATTTGGCCAGGGCGATTGGCTTAAATGCCTTTGGTATCACCTTTCCGGGACATTTTCTGGTTGGTGTGCAGTCAGCGGATCGTCGCTGGTATATTGATGTCTATGACGGTGGCCGTGAATTGCAGCAAGACGATCTGAAAGTTTTGTTGGCGAGCCAGATACAGAATCATACGCACATGCATACCTTGCCATCTTATCTCACGGCGGCAACAAATTTGCAGATCATCGTGCGGTTGTTGCGGAATCTCAAAAAGATTTATATCGAGAAAACCGAGGTGGCACAGGCACTACAGGTAATCGCCATGATCTTGTCGCTGTTACCGGATTCTCCGGATGAAATCAGGGATCGGGGTATGGTCTATCAGCATATTGATTACACTCAAGGTGCGTTAGCGGATCTGACGCATTATTTACAACTGGTGCCGGATTCCACAGAGCGGGTCTTGTTGGAATCCATGCTGGAATCGCTACAAGCACAAACCACCCGTCTGCATTGAGCGTCGTATGAGTCGGGAATTAATTCTGCTGCGGCATGCCAAAACGGAATGGGATCATCCGCAAGGGGATTTTGCCCGCGGCTTGACGCAACAGGGTATTGAAGAGGCCAATGCAACCGGGGCGTGGCTGGCAGCACAACACATTTCACCTGACACGATTTATTGTTCAACTGCACATCGCGCACAGCAAACCTGCGAAGCATTGGTTAGGGCTGCAAATTGGCAGAATCCTGACATCAATTTCGAATCCCGCCTGTATCTTGCGGAACTCGCGATGTTGCGCCAAATCCTGGCAGCCAGCAAAGTGCCAGCGACGAGTGTGTTATTCATCGGGCATAACCCGGGATTGGAACAACTGGCCGCATTTCTCAGTGCGCAAGCCTTGCCCCGTAATACCGTGGGAGACATATTAGCCACAGCCAACGTGGTGCGATTAAGTTTGCCGGATAACTGGGAAAATCTAACCGCAGGCAGCGGCACGTTGCTGAAGGTATTTCGGCCGCAGAATTATTGAATCAGAAACGCAGAAGGGCTACTACCATGATAAATCCATCTCTCGATGCAGCTGCATTGGATATCTTATTCCGTCATGCGCGCAGCCATAACGGCTGGTTAGATAAACCGGTGAGCGATGCACAGTTACAGCAAATATATGATTTGATGAAAATGGGCCCAACCGCTGCAAATTCCTGTCCGGCGCGAATTGTGTTTGTTAAAAACGCCGATGCCAAAGCCAGATTGCAGCCATGCCTGAATGCGGGCAATGTGGAAAAATCCATGACTGCACCGGTCGTGGCGATTATCGGTATGGATATGGAATTCTATGACAAGCTCCCCAAATTATTTCCACACACCGATGCGCGTAGCTGGTTCGCCGGCAAGCCGGACAAGATTCAGGAAAATGCGTTTCGCAATAGTTCGTTGCAAGGCGCCTATTTTATTCTGGCAGTGCGTGCAGTGGGACTCGATGCCGGACCAATGACTGGCTACGACGTAGAAAAAATCAATGCGACATTTTTTCCCGGCGGCAAGGTCAAGGTGAATTTTATTTGCGCTATTGGTCACGGGGACGAAAATAAATTACATCCACGTCATCCGCGTCTGGAATTTAGTGAGGCCTGTCAGATTCTTTGATAACGCATTGGAATGCAACTTACTTGTTGTATTCAAAAACTTCGCAATTGTGAAAATGCAACTCACGCAATTGGCGTGCAGGTAGCTGGTTAAACTGTGCGTAGAATACCCGCAAGGTTTCTTCATGTGCAATGGTAAGCACCACGCCTTGCGATTGTTCCCATAACCAGTCCAGATAGGGCAGTACTCGCGCCCGGTGTTGCAAGAGTGACTCACCGCCGTTTAATGTCATATTTAATGGGTCGGCCGCAATCGCGGCAAAATAGTCTGTTACAGGCTGTCCTTCAAATCCCGAACGAATGTCATTCAGCAGAGGGTGTTGCTGCACAGGCACCTGATGATATTGATTGATCACCATGGCCGTCTGGTGGGTACGTGGTAATTCCGACGTGACGATTAATTGCAGCGGCGTATCTCTCAGCTGCTGTGCCGCAGTCTGTGCCTGTGTGATACCGGTGGCAGTCAGATGGACATCAATCATGGGATCATCGTTACATAGACCAAGTTGATTGTATGTTGTATGTCCATGGCGCATAAACAGGGCGCGCATAGTGAGAGCCTCTTTGTTAACATAGTGAAACAGTTCACCAGTCTAACAGTGTTCGCGGTTGAAGTTTCAGGCGTAACATGCCGCTAACATTGTTGACAAGCACACGCAGGCAAGGCAAGGCAATGCCATGACACCGAAGGAACGTTATACCGCGGATTTGCGCCGGACTGATTTTATCGCCGATCCGGTTCAGGCGATGACGGTGGAACATTTACAATCACTGTATCAGGCTATTGAGGCCCGTGCGGCGCAGTCGTCAGGCATTTTGAACCGTCTGTGGCGCAAGCCGACGGCGATTAACGGCCTTTACTTGCGGGGTAGTGTGGGCCGGGGCAAGACGTATCTGATGGACTGTTTTTACGACGCGTTACAAGTCACTCACAAACAGCGCGTGCATTATCATCGTTTTATGCTGGATATCCATGAGCGATTGAAGAATCTGCCCAAATCCCCCAACCCCCTGCCGATTATCGGGAAACAAATCGCGGAAAAAACCCAGGTACTTTGTCTGGATGAATTTCATGTCAGTGATGTAGCCGATGCCATGTTACTGACTGGCTTGCTAAAAGCATTAATCGACAATGGTGTTATTTTGATCGCGACGTCGAATACGGCAATTAACAATTTATACCTCAATGGTCTGCAACGGGAACGCTTTATGGCAGCAATTGAATTACTCCATGAGCACACGACCGAGATTGATTTGCAACAGGGCGTGGATTACCGGCTTTCGCATCTGGAAAAAGGTGAGACCTATATGGTGGCTGTCGATGGCGCCATGTACAGTTTGCTGGAATCCCGCTTGCTGGAATTAGCCCCGGCTGCGGTGACGCGAGACTGTGCAATCTCCATCAATGGTCGCGATGTGCATGCTCGTGCGGAATCTGATGACGTTGTCTGGTTTGATTTTAATGAGATATGTAATACACCACGTGCCGCTCAGGATTATCTGGAGATCGCACGCAACTATCACACGGTATTGGTATCAGCGATTCCCAAGATGAGTGAAGCACTGGAAAGCGCAGCCAAGCGGTTTATGCATCTGATCGACGCGCTGTATGATCATCACGTCAAATTTGTCGCTACCGCGGAGGCGCCGCCGCAAGGACTATATCAAGGGCGCCAGCTAAGCGGTGCGTTCGATCGCACCGTCAGCCGCTTGATTGAAATGAATACGCGGGATTATCTCGCGCTACCACATAAACTTTGACGTGGCTTATTCAACGCACATCAAAACCGTAAATCACCATTTTGCTCATTAAATTGGGCGCATCCATGTATGGCACGGTGCCGCTGTTGCGCAGGATCTCGCGGCCTTCGGTGGACGTGGCGAAGGCAATAAAATTCTTTGCGTCAGGGCTGGGTGAGGGTGGAGTGACCAGATACAGCGGTCGGTACATGGTGTATTTGCCGTGTTTAACATTGTCATATGTCGGCGACATGCCATCCAGGCTGGTGAGTTTGACTTTACGTTTGCGTGCCGAGCTGACACCGGTGATACCAATGGCTTGCGCATCCGCTTCAACCGCTTCTTCAATCGGACCAGTCGATTTTTTAACATACTCAGGTTTGGTGACAAAATCCACGGTACTGTCTTTGAATAGATATTGTCGAATCGCATAACCGACGCCGGAAATCTTGCCTTGTCGCACGTAGAGATGGATCGCCGCGTCATTTCCGCCAACTTCACGCCAATTGGTAATTTTACCGAGGTAGATATCACGCAGTTGTTCAGACGATATGGTGTTCACTGGATTAGACGGGTTGGTAATCACGGTCAAGGCATCCCAGGCAACCGGATGTAATTCAGCATGAAATTCGATCCCGGCTTCACTCGGCAGGGTCAGGCGACAGCTTCCGCCGATATCCACGTGATTTGCGGCAGCTTCGCGGATACCGCGGGTAGCGCCGCCACCTTCTAATGTAATTTTTATACCGGTTTTCTTTTCATAGGCTTTGGCGAGCTCACCCATGAAGGCTTTCTTGGTCACGCCACAGCCTGCCCAGGTTAGTTTAATTTCTTTTTGTTCAACCGCATTGAGCAGAGTGCTTAGCAGCAACAAGCAAAAAAACATGGGTATAGCGAATTTAGATCGGTGCGTCATGTGAGCCCCCTGGCAAAACTCTCATTAGTATTTATACGTGTAAGAGGATGATCAGGAGTTATGCGTCTGAACGCAAATCATTTCCACAATAAAATATTTAATCTATAGATAAAAATAGATTATGAAATTGAATTAATGGCAGCAGGAAGTGGGTAAATGCAGTGTCAGGCGACAACTTGCTGAGGAAAAAGCTGGCTTTCCAATTTGGTAAACAGCTCGCCACGCACCACGGGTTTACCGATGAAATCGTTAGCCCCCAACTTGGTCAGCCAGAACTGTTCGGTGGGTTGCTCCGTGGCGCTGATGATAATAATCGGGATCTGTTGGGTGATGACGTCTTTACGAATCTTGCGGGTCGCCTGGAAACCATTGAGTCCTGGCATGATGACGTCCATCAAAATGAGATCGGGGCGCTGCCGTTTAGCCAGTTCAATTCCGGTCATGCCATCGTTGGCTTCCATGACATAGTAGCCATCTTGTTCGAGCATGGTACGCAGGTTATGCACGACGGTGCGGGAATCATCCACAACCAGAATCTTGATGGTCCGATTTTTAGGTTGGCGCTGTTTCGCACGGCGTTCCGAACCCGAGGTGGTACGGCGGTTAAGATTAAACAAACTGCGTAATGATGTTCGTTCCATATTATTACCTCGATTCCAACCCTTTTAGTATTATAGAATCCATAAACACACCCGCCACGTTAACCGGTTCATATTGCAGATATTTTTACACTGCATTTGGCGGATTAGTTCTCATTCCGGCAGTCAGTGTTAGCGATACATGAACTTCGAACCAACATAACAAGAAAACCTTAATATTGGAACTGTCAATTTGTTACAGAATGCAAACTCCCTCAACAGGTCGCACTCCTGCAGCGGTGCAATACTCGCAATGCACAAATCGAGTCATATTTACCGTTAGCGTGGTATTCGGAGCGTAACATGCGTGTGGCGATCGACCATATACAGGTAATGCCTGATTTTATGCCGGAAGTTATGGTGGCATACAAAGAGAATCATTCCGCTTTGATGTTGGATGAGGCAAATATTCGGCTTGAAGCATATGCCAATGACGTTGCCAGTACTGTCCATCAGCAAACATCCCATTTTCGGAACTGGTGTAATTGCCTGGAATCCTGGATGGCTGTGACGCGACAAGGTGTTACTGATAACGGGTTATGTCCGGAATGAGCCTGAATAATTTCAGTGGATTTGCCTTGGCACGGATCCCGCGTGTTGAATTTGGGCGAGGCGTAATAAATAAATTGTCAGGCTTGCTGGCCAGCTATGGTCATCAGGTATTGCTGATCACGGGGACGCACTCTTTCCAATCCATGCCGCAGTGGGCAGCGCTCCATGCAAATTTTTTACAACATAATTTACAGGTCAAGCATGCGATTAATAGTGGTGAACCATCCCCCGCCTGGGTAGATTCTACCGTGCAGCAATTTGCCGCGTGCGGCATCGATGTAGTGGTTGGCATTGGTGGTGGCAGTGTGCTGGATGCGGCTAAAGCCGTGGCGGGATTGCTGCGCGTACAACACAGTGTTATGGATTTTCTGGAAGGCACCGGGCCGGAGTTGCCGTATCCAGGGCCCGCCGTACCATTTATTGCTGTACCCACCACAGCCGGCACCGGCAGTGAAGCGACCAAGAATGCAGTGTTGAGTGTGCAAGGTGTCAATGGTTTTAAGAAATCGTTCCGGCACGACAAGCTGGTTGCCGAGTATGCGCTCATTGATCCGGAATTACTGGCAAGCTGCACACCGACGTTGATCGCGGCAAATGGGATGGATGCGCTGACACAACTCATCGAGTCTTATGTATCAACACGCGCCAATGTGTTGACCGATGCACTTGCGATCAGCGGGATACGTGCAGCGCGTGATGGCTTGTTACCCTGGTACACCAATGGTGCGCAAGCGACACAAGCGCATGAACAAATGGCCTACGCGGCGTTGCTCTCTGGAATCACCCTGGCACAGGTGGGTCTGGGTTCGGTGCACGGTCTGGCGTCCCCGTTGGGGGCGTTTTTTCCGATTCCACATGGCACGGTATGCGGTACGTTGCTGGCGGCCGCTACGGCCGTCAATATTGAAACATTGCTACAGCGTGATCCGGCCAATATTGCGTTGGACAAATACGCGCGGGTTGGTGAAATCGTATGTGAACAACGGTTTCGATCCCGTGACACTGCCTGGCAGGCGTTGATCGAAAAATTGGAAAACTGGACGCAACATATGGCATTGCCAATGTTAAGTCATTACGGCGTTACGCCAAAAGATCTCGATAAAATTGTGGTTCACTCACGTGGGAACAGCATGAAAACCAATCCGGTGGTGCTCACAGATGCCGAGATTCATACTATTCTCACGCAGCGGCTATAACAACGGGACGCCATGTCACTCAGCTATAACATCAAGCCAATTGGATTTATCGTATCGCCATGCAAGGAAAAATTTGGGGTGCCGCGACAGGCCAATCTGGTCCCGGAATTGGTCGCCACTGTTGCTATATTGCCGGAGTACAGTCGTGCCGAAGCATTTGCACAACTGGAAAGTTTCTCGCATATCTGGCTGCTGAGTGTATTTCATCAAGCCATTCGTGACGGCTGGCAACCCACGGTGCGGCCACCGCGTCTTGGTGGTAATACGCGAGTCGGTGTGTTTGCATCACGCGCTCCCTATCGTCCTAACCCTATCGGCATGTCGATGGTGCAGCTACTCAAGATTGAACAATATACGGATCACCTGCGTCTGCAGATTGCCGGGTGTGATCTGGTTGATGGCACACCAATAGTGGATATCAAGCCGTACCTCCCGTATGCAGATGCACAACCACATGCATCAGCAGGCTACACTGCTGCGACGGCGCTACCACACTTGCTGGTGGAATTCTCCACTGTGGCAATATTAAACCTGCAAACGTATGCGCCATCCCGGCAGGTGGAACTGCAAGGATTAATTACCAGTTTAATTCAGCAAGATCCGCGCCCTGCCTATGCAGAGGACAGGATAAACCGTAAGTATGCATTCCGTTTGGAAAATATGGATGTTGTCTTTACGGTGGTGGATGAACGGGCTGTCGTAGAGGAATTAAAACCGGTTTGATAGTGAACCGCAGTAGAGTTGTATGGTCGTATCCAGTAACATCCTGTTTCCAAATTACCGATAGCGTGGTGCCTATGCCGATTCGTAAATTTATAGTTGCAGCAGCAATATTGTTGTTCGCCCAAGTTATTTCAGCGGCGCAATTACAGGATATGGATGGCAAGCAGCGACAACTGAGCGACTATACCGGCAAAGGAAAATGGCTGATCGTGATGATTTGGGCATCGGATTGTCTGGTATGTAACAAAGAGGCAGCGAACTACGAGGCATTTTATCAAAAGCACCGCAAACAGGACGCCGCCATGTTGGGGATATCCGTTGATGGCATGACCAAGCTGGCCGATGCGCGGCATTTTATCCAGGATCATAAGCTGACTTTCCCCAATCTGATTGGCGAGCTTGAACAGGTTGGGCTGATGGTGGTCGATATGAGCGGCATGCAATGGGTTGGTACCCCGACATTTTTAATCTTTAATCCGGAGGGAAAACTCGCCGTGGCCGATAGCGGAGCAGTACCTGTTCCATTGATAGAAGAGTATCTGGCGAATCATCCCAAATCACCTTAGGTAGAAATTCCTGGCCCAGCCTTAGCATTAATAGGCTATTATTATGAGATTGTTTGTTAAGTGGCCAACGGATACTCATGATTCAACGACGTCGGTGGGAATCGCTACGCGGCTTGTTATTCCTGCATAGTCTACGCAAACAGTACCTGATACTGGCATTGCTGCTGGCAACAGTAGTGATTGCCTATACCTGGATTGCCGGCAGTAAAGTCAATGCAAGCGGCAAAATCAATTCCCTGAATATCGAGCAGCGTATCAAGGTGGCGGATCTCGCTCACCGGTTGCGTCGTTCAGTGGTGGCAGCGGATACCGCGCTAAATCTGTTTTTACTTTCTCCCAGCAATGGTACGCATCAGACCTTCGATGATCAGTTGCAGCAGTCCCAGGATGTTCTCGCTGAACTGCTAAAAATGGATTGGGTCAATGATGGCCATACGCTGAGTATGTTACTCGGCATGAAGCCGCTATTGTCCAATATGGCTGCGGCCGGCAAGGAGATCATGACGGTACGCCAGGATGGTGACCTGATGTACCCGGCCATGCGTCTGGCGAATGGTCAGATGATGGATGACAACATGAATTTTCTGGCGAGCGCGAATAATGCTATCCAGGCACTGCAAGAAGGCAGTCCACTGCAATGGCGCCAACAGAATATAAAATTATTAGGCCAGTTTTACCAGACGCGAGATATGTGGCACCGCATGATTTCCTCGTATCGCCTCTATATCATCAATCGCATTGGCTCATTGCATGAAGATGTTTTGCAAGATCAGGTTGACGATGTTGAATTGTTGTATAAAGCAATGCGCAGCAAGCTCAGAGAAGTATCGACGCACGTCAAAAAACGCACGACGGATTTAGAGATTAGTATGGCGCTGAATGATATGGATGCAGCCAGTCTGCGCTGGTACGAATCGTATCGGGAAGTGCTACAGATTAATAGAGAAGGGCATTGGCGTGGTGATGTGCCAATCATGAAGGAAATTGTTCATCCTTTATTGGTTAAAATATATGAAAAAATCGATCAGCTTGAGGATGAACTTAAACAATCCGCTAATCTGGACCTGCAAAGCCAAAGCCAACTGGGTGACAATGTGGTGCATTCCTTGTGGGGCATGGCGCTGTTTGTTTTGATCATTGTGACGATTAGTCTGATTTTGCTGGAGTTTAATCTTATCCGGCCCATTGCCGGGGTTGCGCGTAATTTGAAAGACGAGGCACGCGGCAAGGATGTTGAACTGCCATCGCATATTCAGCCCCGCGAGATTCAGGATCTCACCGATGCGTTCCGGGAAATGCGTCAGCAGGTACACAGTCGGCAAATGGCGTTGGAACATATTGCGATGCATGATTCGCTCACATCGTTACCAAATCGTACCTTGTTGATGGATAGGTTGAATCAGGCGATTGAAAATGCGCGGCGGCGCGGGCGCAATCTCGCATTAATCATGCTGGACCTGGATCGCTTCAAAGAGATTAACGATACCCTCGGTCATCAAATCGGTGACGCCTTGTTACAGCAGGTGGGTTCACGGCTGCGGGGCGTGCTGCGCGATTCCGATACGGTTGCCCGTTTGGGTGGCGACGAATTTGCCATATTGCTGACAAGCGTGAATGAAGAAAATGCCTTGCGTATTGCAGCCGGGATTCATGAGGCCCTGGAAAAAGTTTACGAAGTTTACGAGCATTCTTTATATGTGGGGGTCAGTCTAGGTGTGGCGATATTTCCGGAGCATGGCGATACGTCGGAACTACTCCTGCAACATTCCGATGTGGCCATGTATATGGCCAAACGCACCAATATAGGGATTGGTTTATACGATAATACCCGGGATCAACACAGTGTTTCGAATCTGTCCGTGTTGTCAGAGTTGCGCAACGCTATTGAAAATGACGAATTCTTTTTGCAGTACCAACCCAAATTATCGTTGCACAGTGGCCAGATAACCGGAGTTGAGGCGTTGGTGCGTTGGCGCCATCCGATTCATGGGTTGGTCATGCCGGATATATTTATTTCCAATGCTGAACAAACAGGTCTGATTAAACGTATTTCACCCTGGTTGCTGGAACGGGCGATTAGCGATGGCAAACGCTTGCATGACATGGGACATAAAATAAGTATGTCAGTCAATCTTTCTGTCTGGGATATTCAGGACGGCAAGCTGGCGAGTCTGTTGCGTCACAAGTTACAGAAAGCAAATTTCCCTGCTGAATATCTCATGCTGGAAATTACCGAGCGAGTGATGATGGCTGAACCCGAACGTGCTGATCAAGTGCTCAAGGAAATCGATAAAATGGGTGTCAAAATCGGTATTGACGATTTCGGTACCGGCTTTTCCTCGCTGGTATATCTCAAACAGATGCCGGTTGATACGCTCAAAATCGATAAATCATTTGTGATGGATATGCTCAATGATGAGAGTAATTCTACCATTGTACATTCCATTATTGAGCTGGCGCATAATCTGGGTCTTGATGTTATCGCCGAAGGCGTGGAAAATGATCAAACCTGGAGTTGGTTGAAAAAATGGCGTTGTGATTACGCTCAGGGCTATTATATCAGCCACCCATTATCTTTCGCGGAGCTGGCGGAATATCTTAAGACCACCCCGCATGAGTTTATGCTGGGTTAAATATCAATACTGGAGTAGTTATCTTGAACTTGTCATTAAAATCAATCGTAGTGGAATTTGGCGTATTACGTGTGGCCTTAATCCTTGCCGCGCTGTTCAGTCTGATCTTTCGTCCTGTGCCCGTGCTGGATCCAAACTATGTGGGCTGGCACATGGTTACCTATCTGATATTACCGGTGATGGCACCGATTCAATTTATGTTACATATGCTGGATAGCCTGATGGGGCTGGTGATGATGGCAGATAAAACCGGTAGTGAGCGCGCACGTTATCGGCGTATTGTTATCACACAGTTCACCATTGCATTATTGATGCTTGCCTATTGGATACCATATTTTATCGCGATCAACGCTAAACCTTGATTAAGGTCAGCAATATTCCCCTAAAGCTTCTGCCCAAGGACGACGATAACCTTTGTATTCTTATCTTAAGGATACGTTGTGCTGGTTCGAGATACCCCAAATTCAACCGGTCGTTGGTCGCTAGTCTGTCCCTGGCTGAAGCGCCTGGGATTCTGTGGATTTTTATTCTTTCTGATTAAGGGACTGTTGTGGATTATTGTCCCGGTATTGCTGGCCTACCTGGGCTTTCAGTAAATCATTGACCGATCAGGGATGTGACACATGGCTGTTCAGAAATTCAACCACCGTTTGTTTGGTCCGCGCACCACTAAACCGATCGACCTCCGCGCCGTTGATAAATAACATGACCGTGGGAAAGCCTCGTACCTGATAACGCCCGGCGAGTTTCATGTTTTCTCCCTCATCCACTTCCAGCTTGGCCAGGGCCACGGCGCCACGATAGTCAATAGCAATTTGTTCCAGAATGGGTGAAATGACCCGGCAGGGCCCGCACCAATCGGCCCAAAAATCCACGAGGATGGGACGCGTATGAGATGCGCTGAGCACGCGTTCGGTGAAATCTTCGAGATTGACATCAAAACTATCTGACATGGTGATTACACGTGTTATGAAATTTTGCGAGCGGATTATACGGACTTTCCCCCTTGAAATGCAGCCATGCTGATATAATTAACATACCCATGCAAAACGCCCGCGATATCTTCACATATAAACCCTATTGGCCTGCCCGGCTTCTACCGGCGCCAGTATTGCCGATGACGCGCGCCGAAATGGATGAACTTGGCTGGGACAGTTGTGATGTGATCATCGTCACTGGTGATGCGTATGTGGATCATCCCAGTTTTGGCATGGCGGTGATCGGTCGTGCCTTGGAGGCGCAGGGTTTTCGCGTCGGTATTATTGCCCAACCTGATTGGCGTTCCGTGGCCGATTTTGAAAAATTAGGCAAGCCCAATTTATTTTTTGGCATTACCGCAGGCAATATGGATTCCATGGTCAATCGCTACACGGCAGATCGGAAGATCCGCAGCAATGACGCATATACCCCCGGTGGTGAAGGCGGCAAGCGTCCGGATCACTCTGTCACAGTGTATGCACAACGGTGTCGCGAGGCGTATGCCGATTCGCCAGTTATCATTGGTGGCATCGAAGCCAGCTTGCGGCGTATTGCCCATTATGATTACTGGCAGGATAAGGTCCGTCGCTCGGTGTTGTTTGACAGCAAAGCGGATCTTCTGATTTACGGCAATGCTGAACGGCAGATCATCGATATCGCCCATCGTCTGGCGAAAGGTGCAAAGATTGATCAATTGACAGACATTCGTGGCACGGCCGTTGTGCGCAATGGCTTACCCGCGGAATGGGTTGAGATTGATTCCACCCATATCGATATGCCTGGAACCATTACGCCGCATCCGAATCCCTATGCTGAGCAAACCACGGCCTGCGAGACGACAGCAACCAATACCGCTAAGGTAGTACGCTTTGAACATCGCCCGCTCAAACACGATCGCAGCAAGACCGCGATTCGTTTGCCGGATTATGATGCAGTCAAATCTGATCCGGTGTTGTATGCACATGCCTCACGGGTATTTCATCTGGAAACCAATCCGGGCAATGCACGCGTCATCGTGCAACGCCATGGCGATCGTGATATCTGGATCAATCCGCCACCGATACCATTAACGACTAAAGAGCTCGATAGGGTATTCGAGTTGCCCTATACCCGTGTGCCACACCCTGCTTATGGTGAGAGTAAAATACCTGCTTATGAAATGATTCGATTCTCGATCAACATCATGCGCGGCTGTTTTGGCGGCTGTACCTTTTGTTCGATCACCGAACACGAAGGCCGCATCATTCAAAGTCGCTCGCAGGAATCCATTCTCGCTGAGATTGAAACCATCCGTGACAAGGTGCCAGGGTTCACCGGTGTGATTTCGGATCTGGGTGGACCGACAGCCAATATGTATCGGTTGGCCTGCAAGGATGAAAAGATCGAATCGGCCTGTCGGCGTTTATCCTGTGTCTTCCCTGACATTTGCAGTAACCTCAATACCGATCATCAGCCCTTGATCGATTTGTATCGTAAGGCACGCGCCTTGCCCGGCATCAAGAAAATATTGATTGGCTCCGGTTTGCGCTATGACCTGGCAGTGAAGTCACCGGAATACGTTAAGGAACTGGTCACGCATCATGTTGGGGGCTATTTGAAAATTGCCCCGGAGCATACCGAAGCTGCTCCGCTGTCCAAAATGATGAAACCCGGCATGGGCGCTTATGATCAATTCAAACAATTATTTGAGAAATTTTCCAAAGAGGCTGGCAAGGAACAATATTTAATTCCATATTTTATCGCGGCTCACCCGGGCACGACGGATGAAGATATGTTGCAGCTGGCCTTATGGCTCAAGCGTCATGGGTTTCGTGCCGATCAGGTGCAAACCTTTTTGCCCTCACCGATGGCGCTGGCTACCGCGATGTATTACTCCGGTAAAAATCCATTACGCAAGGTCAGTAGTACCAGTGAAACCGTGACCACGGCCAAAGGCCTGCGGCAACGCCGCTTGCACAAGGCCTTCCTGCGTTATCATGATCCCGAGAATTGGCCATTGTTGCGCAAAGCATTACAACAGATGGGAAGAGCGGACCTGATTGGCAATTCCAAACATCAATTGATTCCAACCTGGCAACCGAAGGGAACCGGTGTGCAATCTACCGGTCATAAGCAAGGTGGCAAGACTCGACCATTCATGACCAAGCATACGGTGTTACCGGAGTTGGCATCGCCAGGCAAGCAAAAAATTCCTCGCTCTGCGAACAAACGCACACCACGCAAATCCTGAACTTTCTGAGTTGTGCCACCATCAACAGAATTCGCAAGAATTCGAATATAGAGTACGCATAATGTTTGCGTAATATCGTGTAACACATAGGGAGCCATACAATATGGAAATGGAAGAACTGGTGCTCAAGGAAAGTCTGGTGAGCGTCGTGGGAGTCAATTCAGA
>JAHECZ010000003.1:0-1861 GCA_024641475.1 Gammaproteobacteria bacterium | reverse complement strand
AGATCATTTCAGTATTAGAGGTAAATAGTATGGCCACAGGCAATGTAAAATGGTTCAACAACGCTAAGGGCTACGGCTTTATTGCGCCGCAGGATGGAGGGGCTGACGTATTTGTGCACTTTTCGGCAATCCAGTCTGATGGATTCCGAACGCTCAATGAAGGCCAAAGCGTGACGTATGAAGTCGAAACTGGTCCGAAGGGCTTACAAGCCGTCAATGTTGTCCTGACCTGAGAAATGTAACACGGCAAACTCAAACCCCGCTTCGGCGGGGTTTTTTTTGCCCGGATGGTTTATGGCGTGTTAAACAGAGATATTGCAGAGTAAACCATGAACCGCAGAATCCTCCGTTAGACGAGTGTCCTGATGGTCATGTTGAGTCAGATCAGATGGACAGGGTACGTCGGTGACCGTGTCTAACAACGGAACTATGCATGGATAGTCAGCAATGTGACTAACCCTGAATCTATATCTTAAGCACCACTCTGTGAATGCTGTCGACGTGCACTTAGATACGTAGTGGCAAGCAATCCCAGGCTTACTGCAAACCATAATGTGGTAAGACGCGTAATCAACGGGATAATCAGCGCCGTGGTTTCATCCACCGCGTTGGCTCTGAGTAACAGATACATGGCAAGCTCGGTGCTGCCGACACCACCGGGCAGGAATGAAGCTGCACCGATCAGCAGACTGATGGCATAAATACCCATGGCAATGATAAAGGGCAAGTGATTGCCGGTGTGGTCTAACAACACCATGAAAGTAATACCTTGCGCAGACCAGGCGAGCATGCCGAGCAGCAGACCAGTGTAAAAGGTACGCAATTGAAATAATTCACGTGCCTTGCCGAGCAGATTCAGCAGATGCCATGCCATCTGACGTAGCCGTCTAATGCGGATGCGGCGTTGCCAAAATCGCATCCAGACGTGACAGCGGGCGCAGCGTAAGAATGCCAGGACCAGTACCAGGAGCAGGACAACCGCCAGGATAAAACCGCGATAGCCATCAAACGCCAGAATACTGCTGGCTGCCATCAGCGTCAGCACGACTACATCCAGCAAGCGTTCGGTAAAAAAGCAGGCGATGCTGTTTGCGTAGGGAACAGCGTGTGGGCGCAATAGCACGGATCGAATGATTTCACCGGCTTTGCCGGGTGTCGTCGTCAATGCGAAACCGGCAAGATAATAACTAAAGTGCAAGTAACCAGGGAGCCGATGGCCAAAGTGCTGCAGAAAGAATTGCCATCGCAGAAAACGCAGACTGTAATTCAGCAACGAACCACCGAGTAATATGCACCATATGTGGGAGTCGACCTGGGCTATCGCTGTCAGAATCTTGCTATATCCCGCGTTGAAGGCAACCAGCAGATAGAGTGCCGCAGCTAACAGCAACGACAGCGCAATGGCACGTTTATGGCGTGCACTGAGCATGGGGGCGGAACTGGCGGTGTGTGAATTTGGCATGATGTTATGTGGCGGCGCTATTTTAATCCGTTCGGCTAATCAGGTATAGTAAGCGGGCATTTTAACTTCAGGAAAATTCCATCATGGCAGCCACAGTAGATGAATGTACCGTCAACTTTTTCGAAGAAGGTAAACAAGTTGTCCAGGAATTGGACAAGGAAATCCTCACCAAGGGAACCTGGTCGACGATTATGTTTAAATATCAGGATTTCGATAAAGCCAAGGACAAGTTCGGCCCGGTTAAATATTCCATCCGCCGTTATCAGAAACGCGCGGGCGAATATAAAATGCAATCAAAGTTTAATATCAGCAGTATCGATCAGGCTGAGAAAATCATCTCGGTCCTGCAAAAATGGATAGCAGAAGGTGGCGCTGAATAAGCGTTCAGTTCTGTCAGAG
>JAHECZ010000077.1 GCA_024641475.1 Gammaproteobacteria bacterium | reverse complement strand
GGCCTGCGTATCGACCATATACTGCTGTCGCCCGCCCTGGCGGCAACCTGTCAAACCTGCACCATCGACACCACACCACGCAAACTGGAACGCCCGTCAGATCACACGCCGGTAGTTACAACATTTGAAATGTAAAATGGATCTAGTATCCCGTCGGCGAGAAATGCATAAAATCCTTTTGTTTGCCCTGAATTTTGCCGCCCCACCGAAAACCGATTGCTTCTAACATTTTTACGACTGAGCTATCCTGCTTCAGACTAAAGCGATCCATACCGGGTTGCCACGCTCCGCCGCGTATTAAGCGACAAGCCGGCCCGAAAATTATGCAGTTGTCATACAAGCCATTGTGCGCCGCATTGATATCCAACGCGATTCCAAAGGAATGATTGCTGAAACCTGTACGGTTGCCTTGTGCATCTAACTTACCGCGGGTACGACCAACGCGATAGCCGCTAATAGTCTTAAATTGAATACCTTTCGCAATCAATTTATTCAGTGCTGTTTGTACTGAGTCGGCGTAATGGCGGCACATCAGAAATTCCGGCAATCCCTGCACGCGCACAATTTGTTGATCTTCACGACAAACGCTACAACCGCTGCTGACATCACGTTCCTCGGGTAATAGTTGCTGGTAAGCCTTGCTGACTTGATGCGCATGCACGGCACGCTTGTTATCGACATTCCATTGCCAATCCCGATAATGACAGGTTGGCGATGCCATAACAGTCTGTGGCAATAACAACACACAGCATATTGC
This sequence comes from Gammaproteobacteria bacterium, assembly GCA_024641475.1. Taxonomy (GTDB): domain Bacteria; phylum Pseudomonadota; class Gammaproteobacteria; order UBA6429; family Thiohalophilaceae; genus JACQBC01. Next base: position 8,335 of record JAHECZ010000077.1, on the reverse strand, counting down.
AAACAATCTCAAGTTCATGGTTTATCTGCAGCGCCACCTGCACAGCGCAATACAACGTAACCCAATACGGCTGAAACCATTGTACCTGCCAGGATTCCCAAACGCATCTGATTGGCATATTGCTCGGCCTGTTGCTCGAAAGCCAATGAGCCGATAAATAAACTCATCGTAAAACCGATTCCACATAACAGCGCAACACCGTATAACTGAGTCCAACTGACGCCATTCGGTAGTCGCGCCATTCCCAACTTTACCGCAAGCCAGACACTGGCGAAGACACCGAATTGTTTGCCTAAAAATAACCCTGACATGATCCCCAGCGTCACTGGCGCTACGATCTGTGAGTTGAGATCACCACCAATGACGACGCCTGCATTGGCAAAGGCAAATAACGGCAGAATTCCATACGCAACCGCTGGATGCAGATCTTTTTCGATTTCGCGTAATGGACTTTGCTCAGACTGTGCTGGATTGCGCATCGGAATAAACAATGCGAGGGCGGCACCGGCCAGGGTGGCATGCACGCCGGATTTCAAGACTGAGGCCCACAAGATCACGCCAACGATCAAATACGCGGCGATCGTCATCACACGACGGCGATTCATTATATACAACACTGTTAATGCACCACTGGCAATCATCAGGGCGCCCGCAGATAATTCACTGGTATAGAAAATCGCAATGATGACAATGGCACCGATGTCATCAAAGATGGCCAGCGTCATTAAAAATATTTTCAACGACGTTGAGATACGTGAACCTAGTAGACTCAACACACCCAATGCGAAGGCAATATCGGTCGCGGTCGGAATGGCCCAACCTTGCATTGTTTCCAGCTGTGAGTGATTGAATACCGTGTAGAGGAGGGCAGGCGCCAACATGCCACCGACTGCGGCGATTGCAGGTAACAGGATCTGTTCCTTATGACGCAGCTCACCTTCGAGCACTTCACGTTTTAGTTCCAAACCCACCAGAAAGAAAAATACGGCCATCAAGCCGTCATTGATCCATAACAACAAAGGCTTGTGAATACCAAAGCTTCCCACTTGAATGGCCACCGGGGTTTGCAATAAAACATCGTACCAATTTGCAAGTGGACTGTTAGCCAATAGCAATGCGGCACACGCCGCCATCATCAGCATAATGCCGCTGGCGGCTTCGAGTCGTAAAAAATTTCTGACGACAGATACTATGTCATTCATTTTCTGTCTCCCTGTCTTCGCTATTTACCTGCCCAAAGCGGTCACAGTTTGCTAATGTATCGCTATTACAACAAAATGACGTCCGCATGGCCATCCACTATCACGATTTACGGGATTTTATTGAACTACTTGAACAGCGTGGTTTACTCAAACGCATCCAGCAGCCAATTGATCCCCGTTTGGAAATGACCGAGATCTGCGATCGTGTATTACGCGCTGGCGGACCTGCCCTGTTATTTGAAAATCCCAAAGGATTCAAGACTCCGGTTCTGGCAAATTTATTTGGTACGCCTGAGCGTGTCGCCCTCGGTATGGGTGCGGAGTCCGTCGCTGCATTGGGTGAGATCGGCCAATTACTCGCCTTTTTAAAAGAACCCGAGCCACCTAAAGGTTTCAAGGATGCCTGGGAGAAGCTGCCCATCTTCAAGCAAGTTTTGAATATGGCGCCGAAACTGCTCAAAGCCGCCGCCTGCCAAACCCATGTGCTCGAAGGCGAAGCCGTCGATCTGGCGCAATGGCCGATACAAACCTGCTGGCCAGGCGATGCTGGGCCATTGATAACCTGGGCCCTGGTGGTCACCAAGGGGCCACACAAAGATCGCCAAAACCTGGGTATTTACCGCCAACAAGTCATCGGCAGGAACAAAGTCATCATGCGCTGGCTCGCGCAGCGGGGCGGGGCGCTGGATTTCAAGGAATTTTGTGCAACCAATCCAGGTCAGCCGTTCCCGGTTGCCGTGGCCCTGGGTGCCGATCCGGCAACTATTTTGGGGGCAGTTACACCGGTTCCCGATACCTTATCTGAATACGCCTTCGCCGGGTTATTGCGGGGCGATAAAACCGAAGTCGTGAAATGTCTCGGCAATGATTTACAGGTGCCGGCCTCGGCGGAGATCATTCTGGAAGGGGTGATCCATCCTGGCGAGACCGCAGCGGAGGGCCCGTTTGGTGACCACACCGGTTACTACAACGAGGTCGAGCGCTTTCCAGTGTTCACCATCGAACGGATTACCCATCGCGATAAACCGATCTATCACAGCACCTATACCGGTCGACCACCGGATGAACCCTCTGTGCTGGGTGTGGCGCTCAATGAAGTCTTTATCCCGATACTGAAAAAACAATTCCCGGAAATCGACGATTTTTATCTGCCACCGGAAGGCTGCTCATATCGCGTCGCTGTTGTCAGCATGAAGAAACAATACCCGGGACACGCCAAGCGCGTCATGTTTGGCATCTGGTCGTTCCTGCGACAGTTCATGTATACCAAGTTCATTATCGTCACCGATACGGATGTCGATGTACGCAATTGGCATGACGTGATTTGGGCAATGAGCACCCGCGTGGATCCGGCCCGTGATTTTGTGATCGTTGAGAATACACCCATCGACTACCTGGATTTCGCCTCACCGGTTTCCGGCCTGGGCAGCAAGGTGGGCATTGATGCGACCAATAAGCTCCCCGGTGAAACCCAACGGGAATGGGGCACACCGATTGTTATGGATGAGGAAGTAAAGCAACGAATCGATGCCATCTGGGATCAACTCGGTCTGTAATTTATCTTCATCGCAATATCCACAAACTTTATCTGTGTTAGTCTCCCGCTTATTAACAGATAATAGTCGGCCTTACTGCATCGGCCATCATGACTGTCCAGATTACCCTCAAGCCCGCTAACCAAAGCTTTCCATCCCGTCCCGAAGATACTGTGCTGGCGGCCGGGCTACGTGCGGGTCTAGCCATGCCCTATGGCTGTCGCAATGGCCTGTGTGGCATGTGTAAAGCCAAATTACTTTCCGGTGATGTCACCTATTTACGTGAACCTGCTGGTTTAACTTCAGGTGAAAGCTGCGCCGGTTATATTTTATGCTGCCAGGCATTACCGAGGAACGATCTGCGTCTTGAACTGGAAATTGGACCGCTATCGCAGAACATACCGGCACGGCGCATGCCCGCCAGAGTGGAAAAGATTCAGCGCCTCAATCATGATGTGCTGCAAGTAATTCTGAAACTTCCGGAAAGCATACGCTTTGCTTTTTTGGCAGGCCAATATGTCGATTTCATTTTACCCGATGGCCGCCATCGCAGCTTTTCACTTGCGAATGCGCCGCAACAGGACAATCTCATCGAATTTCATATCCGCCATATTGACGGTGGCCGCTTTACCGGCGAACTGTTTGATCATCTAAAGCAATACGACCTTCTGCGCATTGAGGGCCCACTGGGAAATTTTTATCTGCGCGACAATTCGGCGCGTCCGGTGATTTTATTAGCTGGCGGTACTGGCTTTGCGCCGACCAAGTCCATCATTGAAGATACGATTGCTCGCGGTATCCCGCGTTTAATTTATTTATATTGGGGCGCGCGTTCACGCGAAGACCTGTACCAGCATGATCGGGCTCTGGATTGGGCCAAACGTCATGGCAATATTCGCTATATCCCGGTACTTTCTGATCCCAAACCGCACGACAACTGGTCAGGGCGCACTGGTTATGTGCACGAGGCAGTGGCAAATGATTTTCCGGATCTGAGTGGCTATGAAGTCTATGGTTCAGGTCCGCCGGCGATGGTCTATGCTGGCCAGACTGTCTTTCTTAAACAAGGCTTGCCGCGCGAAAACTACTTTTCCGATGCCTTCGAGTTTGCCAACGATTAACCTACATAGATTCTAGGAATTCCTCGCCTATACTCAATGTCGATACCCTTGGCATTGGCACTGGTTAAATGTGAGCGAGATCATGGATAAGAAAATAACACTCGAAGACGTTACCCGCGATATCGATAATCTGGTCAGTTTACCCAGTGTGTTTATCCGGCTGAATCAATTAGTCGAATCTCCCCGCAGTTCCGTCAATCAAATTGCAGACGTCATCAGCACGGATCCGGGATTAACCGCGCGCCTGTTACGCATGGCCAATAGTGCGATGTTTGGCATGCGCAAAGAAGTAGACACCATCTCCAAAGCAGTTAATGTGGTCGGACTAAAACGGCTACGTGATTTGGCCCTGGCTACCTCCACTATTAAAGCCTTTGAAAACACCACTAATCCTCTGTTACCGCAGGAAGATTTTTGGTTACACAGTATTCGCTGCGGGCTGGCTGCCAAATTTCTTGCCGAGCAGGCCAGGCTATCGAACAGTGACACGCTGTTCATCGCAGGCTTGTTACATGACATTGGTGATCTGCTGATGTTTAAACGAATTCCAGAAGTCAGTCGTGAGGCAATTCAAAAATCGGTAGAGCAGAGCCGCTCGATCAGCCTGCATCAGGTTGAGCAGGAAATGCTGGGATTTGATCACGCCATGGTCGGAACCAAGCTGGCAGAACACTGGAGCCTGCCTGCCATATTTGTAGAAACGATTCGCTGGCATCACGAACCAGAGAAAGCATCGCAATTCAAGAAAGAAGTCGCGATAGTGCACATTGCCAACACTCTTGCAGTTTGTGCCGAACTCAATTCTACTGATATTGATGCGACAGACGCACCGCCGATTCAGACTGCCGCCTGGGCAACAGTTGGGCTGACTCCCGAGATCATTCCGGTTATTCTCAAAGCGGTAAATGAACATACCGCCAGCATGCGAGAACTGCTGTTAGCGGCGTAAGTCAGGAACCAAGTGGAACAACTGCAGATATCTGCGGTGTTACAGTCAGCAAATCATCCAGGCGTTCTTCCTGAGCAAGAATCAAGCCCTTGCGATAGTAGTCCGCCGCTTCTTTTGGTTGGTTAATTTTTTCGAGTAATTGGCCTAACTCACGATACGTGTCTGAGCGTAACTCTATGCCCAGGCTGGCCTCCAGATAGGCGCGTGCCTTACCCCAGAGCTGGTTACGAAAACACAAGCGCCCGAGTGTCAACAACAACACCGGATCGCGCTCATTACCCGCCAGCCATTTTTCGGCATTGGCAAGTTGCTTATCTTTTTCTTTGCCATTAATCACACCATACAGATAAATCAAATCACCATCGTAGCCACGCTTTAACGTATCACGCACTACTTCATCGGCTAACTCATGCTGATCCATGGTTAGTAAACAACGTACATAGTGCCTCGCCATATCGACATTTTGCCGCATGGCACGTGTCATCGCCTGCCAAATACCATTCAACTCAGAAATATTATTATGTTGTGTGGCGAGCGTCAGTAATTCACGATAAACGCGTTGCTCAAGTAAATGTAATTGTTGTTCGCCGAATACGTCGCGACGCTGCAACTTCGGCAGTAATTCACGCAGCTCGGCCCAGTTACGCATTGACTCATAGGCGCGCGCCAGTAAAAACAATACTTGTGGATGGCGTGGTGACTGCGCATACAATGGCGCAAGATTTTGCAGTGCTTCCTGTAATTGCCCTGACAACAGCTGCAATTCGGCTTTAGCTATATCAACCGCAAAGGAAGCGTCACTCGCGGAATCACGCGCCATCGTTAAATATTCATCGCGCTTTTCCATTAAATTTTGCTTCTGTGCGGCACGCGCTGCGGTGAGATAATTTAATAAAGGTATCTCGCTATCATGCGCGCGGCGTACCAGATAGCGCTCGGCTTTTTCCCAATTGCCTTCGGCAAGCTGCGTCAAACCGCGCAGTGTATCGCGTCGTGCCCGCTCCCGTCGTTGTTGCAGCCGCCAGCGTTTGAGCGATCCCGGGATACCCCACAAATTGCTGAACAGATAGATCGCCAACCACAATGCGGCAAAGCCCACGACTAACACGATCACAAAAAATGCCAGACTCGTCTCAATGGTTTGCTGCCCGTGCGCGATCAGCACGTAACCATTATCATCATGCACATACAAACCCAGCAGTACCGCAAAGGTTAATATCAACAATATCGCGAGCAACCATCTCATGGTGTGACAGTTCCGCTCTTGGTTGATCTGGCGGTTTTAGACGATTTGTCTTGTGTATCCAGATAGCGCTCCACGGCTTTATAACTGCGGGATAAATCCGGCAAGGTTGGCGCAATATTTTGTTGTTGCAGTTGCTGTAACGTTTGCAACGCTGCACTGGTCGCTTTGGCATTTTTATTGAAATAGTGTTCCAGCCAGCCAATCGCAGTTTTGATACGCTCGTGAAATACCGTGACTTCACCACTGAGCATGGCCAGACGTGCCTGCTCCAGTTGCAAGCGCAGATTTTCCGTCAGAAAAAATCGTTGCTCGGGTGGCAACAAAGCTTGCACAGGTTCCTCGTGATTGCGGATCACCACCAGTGCTTTAATGTCATTCCAGATGGCCTTGGGAAGTTGCGACCAGTTATCCACACGCCGCGGCCCTGCTGCTGTAGTGGAAACCTGTTCATGTGACTTGGGCTCGGGAATATTCAAAGGCAGGTGTTCAATGTCATCGGTTAATGTCGATAACATAATGGAAATCCCGACATTGTCGACCACTGGTATGGCGCGCAAGGCACGCAAATCTTCAGCAATAGCCTTGCGTACGGTGACAATTGCAGGATGCGAACTCCGCCGCAAACGATCATCCGCTGCCTGCAATGCCTTAATGGCAATGGGCACATCACGTTCAAATGATAATTGTTGAGTCGCCAGTTTGATCAGGTGTTCTGCTTCCAGCACCAGCCAGTCTTCCCGGCTGTTGTTTTCGCGATCTTGCAAAATAGCCAGTTGGTTGGCCGCTTCCGTATGTGCCTGCTGTAACTGTGTCAGTTGTTGCTGTAACAGTTGTACTTGATCCTGATTGGCCTTGGTCAGCTGCTGTTGTTGTTTTAATTGAATGCGATCATTCTGCTGACGTTGATAAAATTTCCACCCTGCAAATACCGACACGGCGATAAAACCAAACAACAATACGAGCTGTAGATAAAACACCACAGGAATATTGGTTTTAGCCGATTGGGATTTGAGATCGTAATCCGGTGCTGCGGATTGCAGTTGCTTGTCCGTCACGTTCTACTCCTTCGCAACGCTGCGATACGTTTGCTGCAGTGCATAGGCACGCGCCAGTGCTGCTACCACCGCCTCATCACTGGCATTGTCAGCCACCTGTGGGGTCAGTGTAAACCCCAGCTGCCGGGCCAGCTCGATCTGGCGTGGATGAACGACAACCAGCGGTATTTCTAATAACCAACCAGCAGCCTGACTGCGGATTAACTCCGCAAGGTAGCTCAATGCTTCCGCACTGCTGATCGCTATAACGTCAATCTTCGGTTTGCCCTGCGCATCGACTAATTGCGCTAATTCTATTGGTGGCCGTTCCCGTCGGTACACTTCGGCATAGTCCACTTGCGCGCCGCGGCTGCGCAATACGTTGGCAAGTGTTTCCTTACCCCCTTCACCACGCATAATAAGAAATCGCTGTCCTTGCACACGTTGCAACTCGGGCATGGCCAACAAACCTTCACTGGAATAATCCTGTGTCGGCACCAGCGCGACCTGTCCACCCAGCGCAGACACCGCCTTCGCGGTTGCCTTGCCCACCGTCGCAATGCGCATGGTATTGGGTATGCCGCCAGCTTCTTGAATAAAAGGCCAACCCTGGTAAACGGCATTAGCGCTGATGAAAATCAACCACGGATATGATGCCAGCTGGCTAAGCAGCTGTTGTGCCTTTTGCCGATGTTGCGTTGGGAGTATTGTCAGTAACGGTAGCTGTATCGTCTCACCACCTAGTTGCCGAACTAAACCGCAGAGAGGAGCAGCCTGATCGTGGGGTCGGGTAACCAGTACCCGCCAACCAGTTAACTCATTGGGCAGCACGCAACGGTTCCAGAATCTGCTCGGCACCGCGACTGAGCAGATCCTCTGCCAGCACCACACCCAATTCTTCGGCGTTATCGGGTGAACCAGCGATTTCACCGCGCAAAATCGTACTGCCATCCACCGCGCCAACCAAACCACGTAGCATCAATATCCCATGATCAATTTCTGCATAGCCTGCGATAGGCACCTGACAGCCACCTTGCAGGCGTCGGTTCATGGCACGTTCGGCTATTACACGTAATGCGGTCGTGTTGTCATGCAAAGTGGCAATCAGTGTGTTGATCCGCGGATCGTCACGACGACATTCAATACCCACCGCGCCCTGGCCAATTGCGGGCAGACTGATTTCGGGCGCAAGATACTCTCGAATCCGCTCGGCAAATCCGAGTCGAATTAATCCGGCAGCAGCAAGGA
>JAHECZ010000119.1 GCA_024641475.1 Gammaproteobacteria bacterium | reverse complement strand
GCGATGAGAAGCTGATTAAACGGCACCTGCAGGCGGCAAACGACGAAGGACGCGAGCTGGGGCGTAAATATGCCTATGCAGCCAGGTCATACAAAGAAAGTTTTCACGGCAAGGTAACGGGATATGGCTTTACCAAGGCGGCAAGTTGTCTGGACTGTCATGCAGACGCGGCTAATTATTATCTTAATGTCCACAATCTGCGTCCATCAAGGGATGAGGCTTCGCCGATGCACAAGGATAATCGGTTAAAGACCTGCCGGCGCTGCCATAAACTCGCGGATGAAAATTATGCATCCATCGATCCCCATCCGACCTCGGAGAAAAAAGATAATCCATTTCGTTATTATGCCGAACTGACTTATGCGTGGGTGGGTGACGTGGTGTTTGTCGCGCTTATCGCCTTATCGGCCTTTGAAACAAGAGGTCGCTTGCGTGATGGTGTGTATTGGCGGTTACGTAACGGCTCGTCGTGGACCCGGCGGCGTCGTGATCAGGTGATTCCAAAGGAAGGTTTGTGATATGGGCAAGTGGCTATGAAACTAAGTGATGAAACACGCCGGGTTCTTGAGAGGTCGATGGCCATCAATAACACCAGTGATGAGGACCGCAAGGAGATTGCGGGGCTGATTGCCAGGATCCCGGATGACAGGATCCGGATGTACAAGTACATTGTATCGAATCCATTGGGTGATTTACCGCGCTATAACATCCATATTCGAATTCAGCATCTACTGACATTTCTTACCTTTCTGACCCTGGCCTTTACCGGCTTGCCTATCGCATTTTCCGAACACTTTTGGGCGGTGCCGGTAAATAGTGTGCTGGGTGGCGTGAATATGACCCGGGTCATTCATCGGGCATTGGCCTCGATTATGATTTTCGCCATGTTTTACCACATCGTGACTATCGTACTGGGTACGGCAATCAAGCTCAGGTGTCGACGCTTTGAAATACTGCGTAGCGTCATACCGACAATGAAGGATGCCCGTGACTTCAAGGCAGATATGCTGCACTTTGCAGGCAAGGAGTCGCAACGCCCGGAGATGGATAAGTTCATGTACAAGCAGAAGCTGCACTATTTCGCTGCTGCGTTTGGCAATATTGTGATGATCGTTTCCGGTTCATCGTTTTTGTTTCCAGAATTTTGGGCGAGTATCCTGCCGGCCTCCATCGCGGCGCATTTTCAGGAGATGATGCGGATCTCGCACCCTCATGAGGCCTTGCTGGCGCTGTTGGTGATCGCCTTCTGGCATTGGTATAACGTGCACCTGGCGCCAGGCCGATTCCCGATGCAATGGACCTTCTTGACCGGCAGGATTACCCGTGAACACCAGATCGAGGAGCACTTTCTGGAATACCTACGCTGTCTGGTAGAAATACCACGCGAACGTGACCATTTACGCGGCATCCTCGATGATATGGAACGAGATGAGCAAACCCATTCCACGGCAGGCACATAAATGTCATGTCCGTGGCCGATAACAGGCAACAGCAAGATAGCCATGTGTGATTGCAGGAAGGTGTCGGCGATGATTCGGATCAGGTGTTATTTATCGTTATTCTTAACAGAAAGAGCGAGTGATGAACGGCGTGGATAATGTTACGGCAATATTGACGGTTATGCTTATTGTGCTGCTGATGCTGCTTGCTGTCGCCGCACTGATAATTATTGATCATAAGGCAACCATGCAGAGCCTTTCAGATGATGCCCAGGGTAACAGCGGTATTCGCCGGGATCATCCCACGTATAGTTTTATTATTACTCTTGTTCTTGTTATGATTATTCTTGCGCTGCTGTTTGAATTGACGGTCGCTATCGGCACAAGGGTGGGGATGTTCCAGGAAAAACAACAACCGACATTGATTAAGAAACTGGCTGAGCAGCGTTTCACTGAAAAGAAACGGCATTTCCATAACGAACCCAAAGAGAATTTTGTCAATCTGGGCAAGAAGCCGGTTTGTTTTTATTGTCACGGGGATTACCCTCACTTCACCTTGCCGATGGTTCGGTCCCTGCTCAATATGCATACCCAGTTTGTCGGTTGTATGACTTGTCACAATGATCCACGCAAGATAGATGAAAAATCACTTTCATTTGGCTGGATTAATTATTCTGGCATAAATGTCAGCGGCAAACCCTTTGGCACCCTCATTGACCCCAGGACAGGTTTCGTTGCCGAAACAGATGACTATTACTCAAAAATCGTTGTCTACACAGAAGGTAATGGTCGTAAGGAATTACTGGAGAAGACGGAAGATAGCCCGGAAGTCCTGGAGTTTGTGCAGATGCGCGGCCAATTTACCGATCAGGAGCGTGAGATCTACAAAAAATCACTGCACAAGCTGGTCAGCCCGAAAGGCCGGTTTTGTACGCGTTGTCACAGCAAGGAAAACGCAAGTTATGTACCGTTCAGGGAACTGGGTTTTTCCGATCAACGCATTATAGATTTGACAAATATCAACATCGTTGGCATCGTGGAAAAATATCGGGA
>JAHECZ010000076.1 GCA_024641475.1 Gammaproteobacteria bacterium | reverse complement strand
TCGAGCCCGTCCCGGGGAGCCATTTTAATCTGACTCTCGCAATCCAAGCTCAATAATTCAGGCGTTTATTTACTCAATCCAGTAGTGAGTTGTTTTAGATATTCACGAAAAGATTCTTTTAATTCCGGATGCTTCAGACCATATTCGACCGTGGCTTCCAGATACCCTTGTTTGCTGCCACAGTCATAGCGGCGACCTTCAAATTCATAGGCCAGGACTTGTTCATCACGAAGTAATTTTTCTATCGCATCGGTAAGTTGAATTTCACCACCGCTTCCGGCGCCGATTTCGCCCAGTTTATCGAAAATATGCGGTGTCAGTATGTAGCGGCCGACGACGGCCAAATCAGAAGGCGCCTTATCGGGTTTGGGCTTTTCGACAATATCATCCACCTTGTAAACTCGATCCTCGAGTTTGGTTGCTTTGACAATACCGTAGCGGTCCGTTTGATCATGCGGTATCCGCTCAACACCCAGCACACTGCGGCCTTGATATTTATACACATCCACCATTTGTTGCAGGCAGTTCCGCTTGCCACCATCGATCAAATCATCCGCCAGAATAACGGCAAATGGTTCATTGCCGACAACGGGAAGCGCACACAATACTGCATGCCCCAGTCCCAGCGCTTCGGCTTGACGCAAATAAATGCAGGACACGTGATCGGGGACAATACTGCGAACAATCTGTAATAATTCATCTTTGCCTTTCGCCTCGAGTTCATGCTCAAGCTCGAAAGCTTTATCAAAATGATCCGCAATCGCACGTTTGCTGCGACCTGTAACAAAAATCATTTGATCCATACCGGCGGCAATGGCTTCTTCAACGGCATACTGGATCAGCGGTTTATCAACGATGGGTAACATTTCCTTGGGACTGGCTTTTGTCGCAGGCAAAAATCGCGTTCCCAACCCTGCCACCGGGAATACCGCTTTTTTAATTTTCTTCGTAGGCATGCACTACTCCTGGACTTATGGTATTACCGGATCGCGACCAATTGAATAATAGACAAAACCTAATTCTTTCATCATCGGCGGGTTATAGATATTCCGACCATCAAATATAACCGGCGCTTTGAGTTTGGTTTTTAATAAATCAAAGTCTGGACTGCGGAACAAATTCCATTCCGTTATCACCACCAGCGCATCCGCGCCATCAATCGCCGATTCCGGTGTATGGCAATATTTCAGGTCGGTACGCTGTCCATATATACGTTGGGTTTCTTCGATTGCTTTTGGATCAAACGCATTCACAACCGCACCCGCTTCCCATAATTTTTCCATCAACACACGACTGGGCGCCTCGCGCATATCGTCAGTGTTAGGCTTAAACGCCAGACCCCATAGTGCAATCGTCTTGCCTTTTAGCTTGCCATTATAATGCCGTTCGATTTTGTTGAAGATACTTTGCTTCTGGCGCTGGTTAACCGACTCCACACTATTCAAAATTTCTGCATCATAGCCCACTTGTTTGGCAAGGTGCGTCAAGGCGCTGACATCTTTAGGAAAGCACGAACCGCCATACCCTGCGCCGGGATATATAAAGTGATAACCGATGCGTGGATCAGAACCCATACCAATTCGGACCTTCTCAATATCCGCGCCAGTATATTCGGCAATATTGGCCAATTCGTTCATGAAGCTGATTTTGGTTGCCAACATGGCATTGGCTGCGTATTTGGTTAATTCCGACGAGCGACGATCCATAACCAGAATACGATCGTGATTACGGTTAAAAGGCGCGTAAAGCGATTTTAAACAATCCACTGCCTTTTTACTGTCCGTGCCTATTACAATTCGATCCGGACGCATAAAATCGTCTATCGCGGCACCCTCTTTCAGAAACTCCGGATTGGATACCACATCAAAGCCATTATTGTTTTTTCGTTGCGCGAGTTGCTTCGCAATTGCTGCATGGACCTTGTCACCCGTTCCCACCGGGACGGTCGACTTGGTCACCACCACGCGGTATTCCTGCATAAATTGGCCAATCGTACTCGCCACACCTAACACATATTGCAAATCTGCTGAGCCGTCTTCATCGGGTGGCGTTCCTACGGCAATCATTTGCACCAGACCATATTCCACACCCGCTTTGGCATCTGTCGTAAAAACCAATCTGCCCTCGGCAGTATTTTTCCTGAGCAACGCCTCCAAACCCGGTTCATAGATTGGGATACCACCATTATTGAGCAGATCAATTTTGCGCTTATCGGTATCGACAAACATAATATGGTTGCCCATTTCCGCCAGACACACACCGGTGACCAACCCTACGTACCCTGAACCAAAGATCGTTACCTTCATTAACGCCTTTCCTTATTTACACTTTTTTAAATGAAAAATATTTGTGCCCAAAATAACTCGTTATGACTGGCACACCCAAACCTATAAAATGCGCAATGGCTTCCGGATAGAATTCAATATGCATTTTTGGAAACACATACTCCGCCAGGCCAACACTAATAATCCATACCTGAATAATTGCAAAAATGTTCACGATACTGAACCAGAATAGCTCGGCAGCGGGATGCCGGCCGCTGGGTTCAAAAACAAATACCTTGGATAACACGTAAGCGGTAAGCATGCCCACCAAATAGGCATAAACGACGGCTTGCCGAAACGTACTAATCTGGTTGAATGCAATCCGGCTGAGAAAGTTCACCAGCGCTGCAAATCCGCCGACCATTATAAATTTTATAAATGGTTGATTCAACACGCGATTATTCTGAATTAATGACCATCTGCGCCACTTCACGGCCTAATTGTACACTTTCCGTGATCGAACGGTCTTCCGGATAGTAATAGGAGGTGTCCACTATATATAAGCCGGGTAGCACCGACTGGATAGGGGGTAGATCCTGCGCAAAGCCCGGCGGACAGATTGGCTGGGCAAATCCATAGCGGGACACATTCACGTCAAGTATATCTGCCTCAGAGAACTCAGGATTGAGCTTTTTAAAACAGGCCGTGGATTCCTGAATAAAATAGTCATCGGGCTGGCGATATTTTTCATGCGACTGCGGTAAATAAAACGGCACATACACCAGATTTACCGGCAAGGGTCGCAGGTTGGAAAATTCGATGATCCCGGGGATGTCGATACGCTCATCGCTGATGTTTAGCCAGAAATTACGACTGATACGTCGCTTGAGTTTAAATAACACACAGACCACGCCAATATTTTGCAGTGCCGAATATTTTTTGGTGTGTTCCACAGGCAGATCCGAAACCAGACGCGGTACAAACGGTAACGGGATCGTACTGACAACCTTGTCATAGAAACGCGCTTCGGTATTGACGCTGAGGCTTAGCTGATTCGATGCATGATCTTTATGGATTGATGCGACGGGGGTGTTTAGATAGATATGTCCGCCTTGGGCTTCAATAATTTCCTGTAAGCGCGCCAGCAACGTCTGCGACCCGCCATCCAGATAGCCCATCTGCTCTTGCAGCAAACTTTTGCGTGATTGCCCTACCCGGCGAATTCGTGCCCAGATCCAGGCGGCAGAAAGATTGTTTGCGTAATGATGGAACTTTAACGCGAATAAACGTTGCCATAAAATGGCATACGCCGGTGCACCGATCCACTGACGAATCCAGGTACTCGCTTCTACTTTTTCCAGATGCTGCCATTTGCGCAGTTTCGTGCTGTAAAACATATGCACGCCATAACGCAGCCGGGATAATAGATTTAAAGGTGTGAAGGCCAATAAGGCAAAGGGCGTGCCCCAACGATACATTTTCCCATTGAAAAAATAGCCCATATAGGTATCACGCCAATGCAGCTTGTCTCGCAAACCTAATTCATTTAATAATTCGAATAATGCCGTATCGTGTTTGCAGATAAAATGATAATACCGCTCGATGCTCAGCCCATTAAAATCAAAGTGTGCTGACATGCCGCCAATTCGATCATCAGCCTCATACACATCAACATTAAAGCCTGACTTTATTAAATCATACGCACAAGCCAACCCCATTGGGCCGGCACCAATCACTGCAACACGTTTCATTAGAATTCCAGGGTTACTTTTGAATAAACAGGATCATTAAAGGTCGCGTGTATCGCCTGACCCAGCGGCGTCGGCGCAACAGAGAATATTTTCCACCATTCAATTAATTCAAATTCATCGCCGGCCAGCAAGGCCTTAAGCTGATCGGCGGTAAACGGGGGATTTTTGGAAAATAATGCGTAAATTTTTAATAAAACCCAAAATAACCTGTAAGGTATCAAAATAATGACTGTCCTTGCGCCACATTCTTTCCGTATCAGTTTAATCAAATCAATATAAAATACTTTTTCACGGCCGGTAATATTATAGATTTTGTTGTCCGGTTTTAATGTTACGCAAGACACGATGATATTGCAAAAATCATGCGCGTAAAGCGGTTGACGCATAAACTTCCCGGAGTCAGGAATCGGAAATACCGGAATGCGCTGCATGAAACGCGACAGCCAGCCCAAATGTTTGCGGTCAAACCAGCCAAACATCAAGGTTGGGCGCAGGATGCAATATCGAATTCCGCAATCAATAACCAGCTGCTCCTGTTGTTTTTTGGAATTGGTGTAATCGTCATTTGCGACCGACTCAACTACCGAAGAACTGGCATGGATAATATAAGGTACCTTATGTTTTTTTGCCTGCTCGATAACCGCGCGCGTGGCAGTCACATTATTATCGATAAAGTCTGTCGAATCCTTTGAGCCTATTTGGGCGTGCAAGGTTATCAAAACATCACATCCTTGCAATTCGTCGGCCCACTCACCTTCGTGTGAAACATCTGCCTTGATAACTTTAATATCAGGATGAAGCTGCGCAAGCAGATCTGTATTATATGGATGCTTGTCGACTCCAACAATCTGGTAATCGCCTTTCTGTTTCAATTGAATGATCAGATTTTGCCCAACCAGTCCTGCTGCGCCGGTGATAACGATTTTCTTGCTCATCTTATAGACTCATTCTCTTAAATATACGCTCAGGGATCAGTTTGATGATCAACATGATCCACTGCCAAAACCAGGGAGTATACAGGACATCTTTTTTCTTGTGGATGGCACGGCATACATCTTTTGCGACAATTTCTGGCTGCACCCACAGCAGCCCTTTTTTCATGGTACTGGTCATAGGAGTAATTACAAATCCAGGTTTCACAGTCAATACGTTGACATGCGGGAACAACCGGTTACGTAAACCTTGCAAAAATACGCTGACACTGGCTTTGGCACTGCCATACACATAATTGCTTTTTCTACCGCGATCACCGGCGACAGAGCTGATTACACACAATGTGCCCAGGTGTTGTTTTTCAAGGATGTTCGCAAGCATACCTGCCAAGGTGATTGTACCGATACTATTAATCTGCATCTCTTGCAATAAATATGGCATGTCTTGTTGGGCACGTTGCTGATCAGTTAATGTGCCATGCGCCAGTATCGCAATATCGATAGCACCCAGTTTAATCAGCACATCTGCCAATAAGGACTCGTATTTCTCCGTTGCGGTAATATCCAGAGAATAAGTAAAACAGGCACTGGCGCCACGCACCACCAAATCGTCAGCGACAGATTGCAAACGATCCTTATCCCGTGCGACAAGATAAAAGTGTGCATCGGGATCAACCAGCTGACGTTGTATAGCCATCGCAATAGCCGACGTGGCACCAAAAACAAATATGGTACTCATATTATTGCGCCGTCACACGTCGCCAGAAGTCAGACTGACAGATGGGATCAAGATAGTTTTTAAACTTCATCATCGCCGGATACATGGCAGCAAATGTTGCGGCATTCATGCGCGCATCCTTGGCCGGGTATAACCGGCCATGGTGCTTTAGTACCAGCGCATCAAATTCATCTAACATCGCACGGGTAGATTTACCACGATTAGGAAAATCCACGGCCAACGTGTAGCCTGGCTGTGGAAACGACATCAGACCAGGCGACGGAATTTGCCCAAAACGCTTTAACACCGATAAAAACGGCGGTTGCCGTCGACTTTTGGCGATACTCAATATTTCTCTAATCACATCCAACCCACCTTGCAGTGGAACAACACATTGGTATTGAAAGAAACCACGTTTGCCATACAATCGATTCCAGTTATCCAAACCATCTAACGGATAAAAATACTCATCGAATCCCTGAATACCCTCAGGCTTATTGCGCATTCGTCTAAAATAGAATTGATTGAAATATTTGATGAGAAGATTATTTAACAACACATTCGGCGCTAAAAACGGGATACGAAGTGACTTACGTGGTTTTTTATGCAAATGCGCGACCTTGTCCTTCAGATGATTGCCGCGACTAAAAATACCGTTCACCTTGTCACCTTTCACAGAGCATCCATCCAGCCAGGCCACCGTATATTCCCAGGCGTTGTCAGATTCAATAGAAAGTTTTTCAAACTCAGCAAAGCTGAGAAAAGTATGATTTTCAACAAATAACGATGCCGACGGGATGGATTTCAACTGTAGCTTGCATTCGAGTATTGCACCGGTTAATCCCAGCCCGCCAATCGTCGCCGCAAAGATATCCTGATTTTGAACCGCAGAACAAGCCACCAACCCCATGTCAGAACGGTAAAGTTTAATCTCATTGACATGATTACCAAAAGTACCTGCGACGTGATGGTTTTTGCCATGGACATCATTGGCAATCATGCCACCAATCGTTACTGCTTTTGTGCCTGGCGTGACCGGAATAAACCAACCGAGGGGAATCGTTAGCTCATTGAGTTCGCTGAGCAGGACGCCAGCACAACACTCCAGCAAGCCTGTTATTTTATCCAGCGTGATATAGCGATTATATCGCAGCGATGAAATATTAGATCCAATCGATGTAAAACAACTATCCCCATAACTGCGGTGATTACCAGAAACCAGCAGCGATTTTTTTTCCGAGAATTGCCTTATCAGTTCCTCTTGCCAATAAAAATCCAGCACGGTTATTTCATTGGCCCGTGTTAAACCCCATGAAATATATCGGTTCATTATCAAATTGCCAGATAAATACAAACAAGTGAAAGAGCGGCCATAACATAAGTTGGCCAGTCTTTAATCGCATGGACAATTGGATCAGAGTGGACCAGTCCGCGGTTTGTCATGAACCAGATGCGCATAATCCAATACAGCATGACGACAGACAACCCCCACAACCAGACTGGATGCGAATACATGTGTATTAGCTGTTGCTCATTAATATACAGCATCAGAATCATTACTGAGATCAAACCCATGCCAACACCAACGATTTCAATCATCGCGCGATCATTAACAATATAATCCCGGCCTGATATTGCAGCTGATGCTTGAATTGAACTGCGTTGCAATTCAGCCAGTCGCTTGATAAATGCAAGGCTTGAGAAAAAGAATAATGAAAAGGCTATTAACCAGTTGGTGATTTCCGCCCCAATTGCCAGTGCTCCTGCTATCACACGAATGACATAGAACGACGACAACATAATGACATCCAAGACATATATTTTTTTCACAAACAAGGTATAAATCATCACTAGAGCCGCATAAATAATACATATATATACAAACTCATGATTAATCAGTGTGGCGATTGACAATGAACTGGCGCATAAAATTCCGGCCAGGCTATAACCAGCCGTAACAGATATCGCGCCAGAAGCAATAGGTCGTTTACACTTGATTGGATCGCGTCTGTCAGATTCGATGTCAAAAATATCGTTCAATATGTATATAGTGGAAGCAATCAGTGAAAAGGCAATAAATGCCAAGAGCGCTAATTTGGCCGTACTTACATTCGCTATTTGATGGGATAAAACCAACGGCAAAAACACCAATAGATTCTTAACCCACTGATGGGCTCGCATGGCTTTAATAAAAGTTAGCATGATATATTTTATTCTATTAGTATAAATATGGCATTATACAGTTTGTCTATACTTAAGCTCAAGCCTGGTGACATTTTTAAAAAAGGCCGTGTATAACACGATAAGAAATATAACGAAAAAGAATTGCTTTTCTGTACTTGCGTTGATCGCTAACAGCGCCACAATTAAGCAAATCAGCATCAACCCATATTCAACCAAAACTGTTTTGCGATGACCCCAACCTAGTTGGACCAGTCGTTGATAATAATGTGTCTTATGGGCTTGCCAGATGCGTTCTTTCTTGAGCATCCGTCTAAGCAATGTAACTGTTGCATCAACAATAAATGGAGAAAACACGGTAATACTGATCCATATCGGAACGATTGATGAATGTTCTGCCCATAAGGACATTCCGCCTGCTATAAAACCTAAAGTTGCGGATCCAGCATCCCCCATAAATATTTTGGCAGGGGGGAAATTAAAAATTAAAAATCCGGAAACTGATGCTGTAATAACCAAATTAATAATTATAAATCCTGTAGCATCAGTGTTCCACGCCAATATCGCCATCGCAGTAAAACCAAAGACTGCCATGCCACCTGCGAATCCATCCATTCCATCCATAAAATTATATAAATTCGTCATCCATAACAAGTAAATTATCGAAATGGTCAAACTGAACCAGTATGATAATTCAATTTCTGCACCTGGGAACGAGAAATTACACAACAAGCCACTACCAAATACTGCCAGAAATACCGAAATTACCTGGCCTGCAAATCTAATACTTATTTTCAGTTTGAACCGATCATCTAAAAATGCCAATACAGAAATAATCAATGCCGGAATCCCAATCCAAATAAAAACATATGGCAAGTTTCCTATGGAAAAAGCCCATATAGGCAGTGCCATAATCAACGGGGCTATTATCGCTACTCCGCCACTACGTGGAGTAGGATGCAAATGCAGGGAACGATCGTTGGGGTAATCGAGCAAGTGCATTTTGGATTGTGGATTACAAAATTGGCGTGTAAACATAACAGATACAGAAAATACAAAAATTATAAGGAAAAATAACCAAAGCAAAGTCACACCTCGACTATAGTATATTTATGAGCCATATAATTTGTCATAAAGAACAGTAAGAAGATATTTAGACCCTGTAATTTAGTTTATGTAACTGTCCATTACAATTTACTCTAATTAACAGGAGATTACCACGTGAGTATCGTAATGGACGAAAAGGAAATGAAGGCGTTCGCGGCACAACTGGCCAAGAACATAAAAACCGAGAAAGACCTAAACGACTTCAGTAAACTGCTCAAAAAGATGACCGTGG
>JAHECZ010000027.1 GCA_024641475.1 Gammaproteobacteria bacterium | reverse complement strand
CGGAACCAGCAGTTCCTTATTCGCTGTCGCACATGGCAATTATGGCTATAGTGTGGTGGGCGCCAGTGGAACAAATCTTACTGCTTATTAATTCAAATATTGGATCAGGTTAACTGATCCAACATTGCATTTTGAGTTTAGCGTGTCATCCAGGAACGGGAACGTAACGTCATCGCGGCATATAAAAAGATCCACCACAGGCCGAAAAACGCAAAATATGCGTAGATAACCCCAAACACGACATCCCAGGAACGCTCGCTGCGCAGGTAATACAACATATAAAACAGCGAAATAATCCCAATGGCAAACAAGGTGCGCAGCAAGGCCAACGGATCATTGAACACAACTACCACCAGCAACACTAGCGAGGTATACATCACCGGGTAACGCAGGTTGGTAATGATATTGTCAACCGCAGCGATTAACATGGATTTCCAGGGTCGCTTCCAGACGATGCGCATAAAACGGATTTCTTCGCGGATATAACTGCGATCCCAGCGCATGTACATTTTGCAGAGCTTGGTATACGTCGTCGGCACTATCGTGTGAACCACGCCGGTACGCTGATAGACACTGTCATAACCCTGATCCAGAATATAATTCGTCATGGCGCGATCCTCGCCATACGTGACTCGCACACCGAGAAATTGTTGGTGCAACCATTTATCCAGCACTTTATTCACGACACTCATGCGATATGCTGACAGCGCGCCCGGCGTGCAATACACCGTGCCGTATGTTGATTGGGTGGCACGTAAAAAATCAAACGCGAGCAGGAAACGTACATGTAGCATGCGCGGAATGATGCCTTCATGGCGGTTATACACCAACACTTTGCCTGCCACAGCACCCACGCGTTCGTGACGAAACGGTGCAACCATTGCCAATAAAGTCTGCCGGTCAATATAACTGTCGGAATCAATCGTGATAACGATTGCGCCATTGGCTTTTTGCAGTCCGGCTGCCAGTGCTTCTCGCTTGCCTTTATTTTTTTCAAACCTGATGCTGGTAACAACCTCGTGATGCCGTTGTGCCGCATTTTGAATATAACTCCAGGTGTCATCACGGCTACCGTCATCGACCACGATCACTTGTAAACGATCGCGTGGATAATCTGCGGCGACGACCGAGTCGATGGTTTTTTCCACCATTGCACCTTCGTTGAACGCCGGAATAATCACCGTGAGTTGGGGGGCGTCGCTATGGGTTGCTAATGGAAAGGGACGATAACGAAACCATAACACGGTGCGGAACGACAACATCAATAAACCCATGGTAATCCACAACACACTGGGGCGAATTGCCACGGACAACCACTCATTATTAAAAAAGGCCTGTAATACCGGATCGAAAATATTGCCTTGCCAACTGATGGCAATGATAAATGCCAACAAAAAGACGATACCGGCTTGTATAGCGAAGTCCCAAATATCATTGCGCGGTTCGGTCGTGATGACGTGCTCAGTCATATTTCCCCACTATAAAAATAATGCTTGCGTGCCTAATTAGTTGATCATTGCATATGGACGGGGTTAGAAGCTGAATCAGACAAAAAGTTTAATACTTAATTGTGTCAGGAGTCACATCCTGCAGCAGACTTAAGCTAGTCTTAACACAAGAGGGAGCGGCTCTGGAATTCAGTGACTTACTTAAACTGGATCGCATTAAAGTCGGCAACGGCAGACTGCGTGCCGTGCTGCCCGCCAATACCATCACGCATTAGCAGGCAGGTCTGCATACCTGCCTGATGCGCAGCGTCGAGTTCTCCCTGGATATCAGAAAGAAACAGGCAATCCTCGGGTCTAATACCAATATTCTGCGCAATATTTTGATAAGACCGGGTTTCCTGCTTGGCGCCGATATTGGTATCAAAGTATCCGGAAAACAACGGCGTCAAGTCACCGAATGCCGTATGCGCAAACAACAGTTTCTGCGCATAGACTGAACCGGAGGAATACACATACAGTTTTATTCCTGCCGCATGCCAGTGACGTAATTGCGCCACGGCGTCGGCATACACATGCCCATGAAAATCGCCATTGGCATAACCTTGTTCCCAGATCAATCCTTGCAGGGCTTTGAGTGGCGTGATTTTTTTATCCTGATCGATCCACCGGATTAATTGCGCAATGACATCATCCAGGACCAAGCTGGCATTACCCGCCAGCTGACGGACTTCGTTAAGCAATTTTCCAACCTGCGGATCGTTTTCGTGACTGTGCACGAACACTTCCATGTGTTGGCGCGCGTACGGAAACAGAACATCTTTGACGAAGGACAGTGACGAGGTCGTGCCCTCGATGTCGGTGACAATCGCTTTGATCATGCCACGGCGGAAAGGTGCTGGTCGAAGCTGGGGAATTTCGTGGCAATATCATTACCGGTGAAATTACCCAGCCAGCCTTCGGGCGTGGTAAAGAACCGAATGCATTTGAAATACGGCTTCTCGCCCATGTCGAACCAGTGCGTGGTGTTGGCCGGGACACTGATTAAATCACCCTTCTCGCACACCACCATATACACCTTGCCATTAACGTGGAGATAAAACAAACCACTGCCATCGACAAAGAAGCGTACTTCGAAATCCGCATGGGTATGTTCGGCCAGAAATTTCTGGCGGAATTCCTCTTTCTTGGGGTTATCCGGCAACAAACTCACCACGTCGATGGATTTGAATCCGTATTGCTTGTTTAATTTGTCGACGGACTCTTGATATGCCTCCAGCACCGCCGCCTGATCGGCATCCTTGGCCAGGATTTTATTGGCCTGCCATTTTTCGAATTGTACCCCGATGGATTTTAATTTCGCTGCGATGGCATTGAATTCACGCAGCACTTCCGTTTTACCGCTGTTATCAGCATTACAGATGGTCAATGTCGTCATGTCACTTCCCCTTTAGTTGCAGTTCACAGCCAAATAAATAATCGAACGCCTCAATATGCCGCATGGCATCGGCAATGGTATTGCCCCACGTATATAACCCATGGCTACGAATGATATAACCAAATACTGGCGAGTTCTCCTCCAGATAGGCATCCACTTGTACAGCCAGCCGTGGAATATCCTGATCGTTATCAAAGATCGGTACATTCACGTTCGTCGCATGCGTGGTGATCCCAGGAAAGGCCTTTAATAATTCATAATCACGTAAATCGATAAATTCTTTCCAGCGGCGTGACACTAACGTGGCATTCATCGGATGCGGATGCAGTACCGCGCCAATCTCCGGGTAACGCGCATAAATCTGGGTATGCAGTGCCGTTTCTGCCGAGGGCCGTTGCGGATCGATCGGCTTACCCTGCACGTCGATGCGCATGATATCGGACGGGGTCAGCTGACCTTTGTGCCGACCGGAAATGGTAATTGCGATACTGCCATCATTTAATCTCGCCGAAAAATTGCCGGAAGTCGCCGGTACCATGCCCATGGCATACATGGTTTTTCCAGCTTCACACAACTCGGCAGCGCGTATATTAAAATCTGTCATTCTCAATCCACTTGTCAATTCAGCAACATCGCTCACGACGATGGCAAGCTGTTACACTTGCCGCTATTCTACTGTGTAGCGCTACAACCTTGCCAGAGAATCCCCGCGTGAAATATTACCGTTATCTGTACCTGCTGCTGTTACTCGCCCCGCTCTCCAGCGTGCGGGCCGAGCACCTGCTCGATTCGTTATATGGCGTTGGGAGGCCGCGCCTGGGATAGCGATGAATACCAACATTTTCTGCTCCGCCTGTCACAGGCAAAGTAAGTCAGGCTAATTTTCGCAATCGATATTTATGCTTATGCTGGCTAAATTCGCGTAGCACCGCGGGATGCCGCGCCAAGTGTGTGTGCCAATCTGCCAATGTCGCGGTATGTCGCATGAAGATACCCACCGCATTCTCATAGACTTGCAACGTAAACCGGCAAACCGAGTTGAATTCACTTCGGCTGGCACGGTCCTGAAAAAAACTACAGCGCTGCATTTCGCGTGGCGATATAAAATTGAAAACCAGCGCACCACGTCGCGTCAGGTGCCGTGATAACTGCACAAACCAGCTACGGTCGGCAACGCGTACTCGCTCGGGCTGCCTCTTTGCCTCTGTAAACAAATCTTCAATGATCAGATCAAATTTGGGACCGCGATATTGCGCCACCCACTCTAGCGCATCCGCATGGAGCAACGTGATCCGCCTGGATGCTAATCCGAAAAAGCGCCTGGCCAATTGCAGATGGACCTTATCGAGTTCAACACCCACGAACTGTGCTTGCGGAAATAATTGCCCAATCTGGCGAATCACCGCGCCACCACCCACGCCTAACACCAACACGCGACGCACCTGGGTTGGCGCCAGGAACAAGCTGGTTAAACTCAGACAGTCCCAAACATTCGCAGTGAAAAATCGTTGTGGATGAACCTGGGTATGAAATACGCCATCGGTATATAACCGTCGCGCCAGACCAGCACTACGAACTTCGTACTGCTTGCCATTGTGATGTTTTTCAAAGATGAGGGCCATTATGGTTTAGTAAAGAAATCTATTTTTCTGGCTAGATACTTGTGAAAATCAATTCACAACCACTCCATCAGATAATAAATGTATTGGCCTTCCGAAGATTTTGATGGCCCTAACACACGCGCAGCAAATTGCTGGCCTGGTTGTGCACCAGTCAGCGCAGCGTCTGCATCTGCGACAATCTCCACACAGCCGGCGGGATAACGTTTGCGATCGGTGCGCCTGGTCATGATCACCGCATAGCGCATCTCTGAAACAGAGGTTTCCGGATCAGGCGGGACAAAACCACGCATGACTTATGGCGCTTGCAGACTATATCTGCCCACTGCAATGGGAACGGTAATTTGTTCACCGCGTTCTTCGTCAGCAACCTTGGTCACGACATAGAGACTAAGAACAAAACGATTCTCCTGGCTCGGAACCACGATCACACGTCGCGTAATGACATCGAATTGTTTGAGCGCAGTATAGGTCCGCGGAGCGGCACCTTCTGCCAATGCCAAACCATCACCGGTAGTGTAACCAACCATAAGCTCATCGATGGGCTTGAGCGCCATGTACTCAATTTCCACTTCAAGGTCGGTGGCCACCGCTGGTTTAGACTTGAATGAATAATTGACGCGTACCGGTAAATCAACATGCGGCGGCTTCGCGCCAGTTTGCGCTGCTGCAGCTTCATTCAGACGGTTTACGATGGTAATGGCATCTGCGGGTTTTTCCGTATTGAACCAGGATAACCAACTGCAGCCACTGAGCAGCAAGATGGCGCAGAACAACAGTATTTTGGGGAACTGGATAAGCATGCTGGCATTATGCCAAACTCCCGTCTGAAAAACCCCCATCCCTTGTGCGTTACTTGGCAGACCCGCCACAATCCCATTCACGGCTGTTTTGGCTATAAACACTATTATAATGGAGGCTATTGGCCGGATGCGGTATTAATCACGGTATTGACAGGCTAATTTCGCTTCTAATAATGGGATGTTATCCACTGACTACTAAATCACACGGTATTTATGGCTCTGTTCGACGATACGGTATCGCACAAGAAAAAATTTCTCGCCAGCCTGGTAAAGGCTCCGCTGGAACAGCTGGCTATTGCCTGCGGTCCACTCTGGGGTTCCACCGATGCGCTTACGCAGAATTTACAACAAGAGTTTCGTCGACTGCCGCATTGCCAGTTATTGTATGTTCTGGACACAACGGGTCGGCAAATTAGCGCGAATGTGAATCGACAGCTCATAGATAATACCTGGCAGGGTCAGGACCTTTCGACACGGCCATACCTGCAGGGCAATCTGCCTTATCGAGGCATGACATTGTCAGCTGCCTACCTGAGCGCACGCAGTATGCAACCCTGTATTACTGCCTTGCAGGCCATTCGTCATCAGAACAGCCTGTTGGGTTTCATTGCCGCTGATTTCAGCCTGAAAGAGCTGCCGGAAATCTCTGCACCGGCCTTACGACGCATGTTACGCCAAAGCACGCAACAAGGACGCGAAAATAAACCTGCCGCGATTATCAGCGCAGCGGATGATCATCTGGATTATCTGACCTACATCCTGATTACGCTCTTACAGGAACATGGTGTATTCCAATTCCAATTGCACTTTAATAGCGCCCGCTGCGTGCTATGGTCAAGTGCCGATCCGCTGAATTACCATCTGCATGATGTGGCCGATCTGCTCAAGCCCGAATTATTTGTGCAATATCCCAAACAAGCCTACTGTGCACAGGCGAGCATTAACACAGAGAAAATTCCACAGGTACTGGCGCAAATCAAAACCTTGCGGGAAATCAGTGACGCGAACATGTTACGCTCGGCTTCCTTTAATATCGTCAACTCAATGGTTAGCCTGAGTTTTGTCAGTGATGGCACCTGTTTTATGTCCGCCGACGAATTTTTAAATCAGGAATTACACCACTGGCTTGGCATGCCACTACCTACTGCTGCGCTAACTGATTCGACAAGCACAAAAAATTAAACAATACACACAAGGACTCATTTCATGTTGTTATTGCAATACATTTCGCGCACGGCCATTCTTGGATTATTACTTGGCAATTTACCGATTGTCAGCGCCCAAACCGCACCAACCAAACCGGCAACTACTGCCACACAGCATGCACCACTTGCCACTCCCGCACCTGCGATAGTGCCCCCGTCACCCAACCCCGCAGTCAAACATGCTGCAGGCAGCCCAGCCGAACTGGCGCACAAAATCTGGCTATTCACCAATGGTGATAAAACCCTTACACAGCTCAAGAGCGGTCTCAGTGGTGGTGATAGCCAATTGTCGATATCGATCGATAAACCCATGGCGGAAAAAATTAATGGCGTACTCGGTCAGGCATTTGATCCCATACCCGGATTATTTGAAGAATATATTGCCAAAACGGGCAAGCCCGAACAGCTGGCCGAGATCGTCAAATGGCTGGATTCGCCTTTCGGTAAAAAGGTTCGCGAAGCCGAATCGAAAGCACCGCCATTGCAATATAACGAACTGGAACGCACCATTCCGTTAAAGGCGCCTAATTTCTCCAAAGAGCGTGAGCAATTATACAAACGCTACGACAAGGTTGCCTTCGCCAGCACCGCCAAGATGATCACCGAAACCGTCGAATTTTATCTGGTGGTTAATAACGGCATCAAACCACCGACCGAGCGTACCTCACCTAAAGAACTCGAACAGGCAGTAAAGCTCTCCCGCACGCGTATGGATGGACTTACCCAGCAGCTGTTGCCACACCTGTTTGCCGGCACCTACCGTGACATGATTGTGGATGAACTGGGCATTTATATAAAGTTTCTGGAAACTGATGCCGGGCAAGCCTATTTACGCCTGACCAGTGATGCTTATGTCGCGGCATTAAAACAGGTTCGCCCCACAGTCCTGCTGAGACTTGCGGATATTTTTGATGATGAACTGGCAGTGCTGTCGCCTTATTCCAAAGAATCATTATCGCCACAAAAACAACGGCAGTTACTGCAAACCATGATTAAGCGGTATGGCAAGCCACCATTGATCGGTGCGATACTGGAAATTCGCGGCGGACAAATCACGATTATCCGCCACGGTGCGCAACAGGAAATGTTTGGTCGCCCCAGCCAGGACCTGGTTACGATTGACACGCTACTCAAGGATCTCGCGCTGGCCAGGACCGATATGCGCCGTTATTATCAGGTAGTACAAAAACGGATAAAATCGGGGAATTAATTAGTTACAATAATTTTTTTATTTACGGGGAGAAAATTCATGCAATATTTTAAATACCTGTCGGCAATTCTGGGCATCGCAATAGCCGGGCTGCTGTTTGCCTGCTCCAAGACTGATGTCGCCCAACAAGCAGAATTCAAGTTACCTAACTCCGCAATGGCGGTGACCATGAAAGTCGCCACTGCCGATGACAAGGCTACGGTAAAAGAACGCATCGTCACGGCTTCTGAAGGCGACAAACAATTATTTTCTGCCAGCCTCAAAGACGGCATGAATGGTAAAGCCAAGGTGAAACTTTATAAAAAAGATGCGCAGGATTATCTGCTGGTCGATAACAACGGCGATCGCTACCAGTTAAATTTTCGTGACAAACGTTTTGAGAAAACCGATACCCGGGTTTCATCATTAAGTTATGTCGGAAAATTTGATTTCGATGGTGAAAAGAACTGGAATTTTTCCAAAGGCAAGCAAACTGCCAGTGCCGACGCAACGCGTAGTACGGAAACGGATAACAGCCAACGCCACTCGTTTGGACCACCATCCAAGAATTTCCAGTAAGCTACTGACTCATTCGCCATTCTGGCAATCGCTTACACGGATGTGGGCGATGGAATGAGGCAGTTAATCATGCACGGGAATAACGGTAAATAACTTTCGTAGTTTTACTTTTGCTGTTCTATCTGCTGTTGCTGCTGTTGAAGAGTCTGCTGCAAGACTTTCGCGGCATCTTCGGCCTGTTTCACGGTTTGTTGTGGCGTAGTATGCGTCGCACCCTCGCCTTGTGAGGTCGACAATGCGCCAGATTTCATATACCACACGGTCATACCGGCGATAAGCGCCAGCGTAATAAGAATCGAAATATAGCGCATGTCAGTTGCTCCTTAGAAAAATAACCGGGTTTTAGTGCAGAGAACGGGTAGTGTTAATTCGCTACTAACCGGTTTTGGCAATTTCAATGCGATTACGCCCGGCCTGCTTGGCCTGATACATAGCGGCATCCGCACGTTCAAATAAAGCAAGTACCGTTTCCGTGTCTTGTAATTGAGCCAGTCCGCAGGACACGGTGATGGTTACCGGTTTATCCTGAAAATGAAACGGTGTTTCCGCGATGAGTTGTCGCAATTTGTCACAAACAGTGTTGGCGACATCGATAGTCGTTTGCGGCAATAGTAATACAAATTCCTCGCCGCCATAGCGCGCCACAAAATCGGTCTCACGAATATTACTGCCTAATAATTCTCCGATAACTCGCAACACCCGGTCGCCTGCTGCATGACCGTAGTTGTCATTAATGGATTTAAACAAATCGACATCCCAGACCGCCATTGTCAATGGTGTAGGGTAACGTCGACAACGTGCGACTTCGGTAGTGACACGTTCTTCATATGCTTTGCGATTGGGTAATCCGGTAAGCGGATCCAGCATCGCCGCCTGTTGCGTTTGTGCCATGCGTTCACGCAATTGCTCACCATCCTGTTCCAGCGCCTGGACCTTGAAAGTTAATTGCTGGATCAAGGATTGGGCATATTGATAGCGCTCTTCTTCGTTTTCACGAAATTGCCGGATGCGTGTATCGAGCCCGTCCAGGCGGGTATCAACGGTGTGTTTAAGTTGCTCAAGCTCCAGCAAGCTTTGCATACTGGTGCGGATATCCTGAATTTCACTTCTGACTTCTCGCTCCATGCTGATCACTTGTTCATGGGTAACGTGACGCAATGTACCGGAAGTTTGCAAATCCTGATCCAGCTCTTGCAATCGGGCAGCCAGTTTTTCGAAGAATCCTTCCAACTCCTGACGCTGCACACTCAGCCGTTTGCATATCTCGGCAACGACATTTGCCAGCGAGTTTAAACAATGTACCAGCCCATCCACTTTATTGGACTGCGCACTGAATTCAGCTTCGAGTTCAGCGACCTTGGGCAGCAAATCACCCGGGGGTTTAAGCTGGTTAATCAGTTCCTTGATCGCATCGGCAAGCACGGCGATGGAATCGGCATCCAGCGTGATATCTCCGGGTGAATCAACATGATAAGCCGCAGAAATATTTTGTGCGATGACATCAATAATCGGTAACAGGTCTTTACGTTTGCGCGCCTTGTTAATGTGACTTTTTAATGTCCGAAAATTAATTCGCCGTTTCACTTCATTTGGCAAACGCATCGACAGTTGCAACAACAAATCCCCGACGGCAGGGGCGATTGTCTTGGGCGTATAGGGTATAGCGCCGTCGTTGTCCCCATTTTGATCTTTATTCGCGATATGGTCCGCTGCCTCATTCGTACTATTGCCGGACTCAGCGGGTTTATTTGCGGTTTTTTTGGCAGCATGGCTGCTGTGGCGGGCGAAGATCCGTTCCAGTAATTTCATGCGGCGTTCTTCACGCGGCGCGTCTGCATCTTTACTGTCTTCTGGAGTCGCCTGCGGCCGTTCAACTTCGAGCATTTGCTTAAGCAATACGGCTACCTGATTTATCGCAACATTGATGTCAGCAAATTCATCCATGTTTTGGATGTGCTTGTCGACATCTTTATGTTGTTTTGCTAACGCCTCAGGCATTTTCAAGCGCAGTAACAGTGTTTGCAGAATGCGCGCCGGGCTACGCAAACTTTGCCGATCGCTGCGGATTTGATCCAGTTCCCCAATTTGCAGGCTGATGGTTTCAATCAGAGAACGCAAGTTGGCAATATCTTTGCCGTCGCGAATCTCATTACGTAATGTCGCCAGTGACTGGGATAAGGGAGGGTGACGGCTATCCGCTGCCAATGTCAAACGCGAGGTTAGGTGGCGAAGCAAGCGCTCGACGTCACGCCAGGCCTTCTCTTTTTGCTCCAGTTCGCCGAGCGCTTCGTAGTAACGCGTCTTCCAGCGTAGCGTCGGGTCCAGCGGGTCTTTATCGGGTTGTGCCATCTTATAATATTTATCTGCGCAAGGCGGGGCCGCCCGCCTGACTCTATATTAAAATCGTTCTGCCGGAGTGAATCGGCGTACTGCGTCGCAAAATCATGCTGCTAACCGCGCCATTTCGATACCCTCGGGCAGCCCTAACTCCATCAAAATCGGTAAGTGATCTGAGTAGGCATGATTTAGCGCCGTCACCTTTTGGACCTTAAACTCCGGCGTGACCAGAATATGGTCAATACTATGCTGCGGCCGCCAGCTTGGGAAGGTTAAGGTCTCTTCGATCGGTTCGTGCAAACGCGTAAGCCGGAATAATAAATTCATTTCCTTGCTGTCGGGTTTGCAATTCAAATCTCCCATCAGAATGACGTGGCGTAAGCCGCTGATACGTTCACTGATGTATTCGATTTGTCGCAAGCGCGCCCGCATACTCAGCGACAGGTGCGCGATAACCACCGCAATGCCCTGCTCCTCTTTGCCATAACAAGCCAGGATGGCATTGCGCCCGGGAATCAGTGCTGGCAAAGAAATATCTTCGATTCGCGTTGGATAAAAACGACTCAACAGACCGTTGCTGTGTTGTGCCAGTCGCCCGAGATTACGATTTACCTGGTGATACCAGTAGGGTTGACCGGCCTTAAGTGCCATATACTCAACCAGGTTGATGTAATTGCTCCGCAAGGATCCTGCATCCACCTCTTGAACTCCGACGATATCGCAATCGCTCATGAGTTGCGCCACCTTATCCAAATTCGACAAGCGTTGTGTGTGGGGAAACAGGTGTTTCCAGCTATGCGTAATGTACTGGTGCGGGAAGCGAGTATTGATCCCCACCTGTACGTTGTAACTCATAATTTTTATGTGTTGACCGCTCATTTTAAACCAGTGATGAGTGACAAGTTACAAGTAACGAGCACCCTAAAATTATGTTTAACAACTAGAATTCTTTTTCCATCCCGGTCACTCGCTACAAGTCACTGGATACTAGTCATTAAATCGGACAAACCATTTCACCCAGCTTGGCAGTGAGTTTGAGATTCTCGCTGTAGTCGACCGGGCAATCGATAATACTGACGGTGTTATCTGCTAGCGCCTGTTTTAATGTTGGTAATAGATCCTCGCCGCGAGTGATACGATAACCTTTCGCGCCAAATGATTCCGCCAGTTTGACAAAATCCGGGTTAGTAAAATCCACATGCGACTTACGCCCGAAATAATTCATTTGCTTCCATTCAATCAAACCATACGCACTGTCGTTCCAAATCAGGATCACAAACGCTGTCTTCATACGCATCGCGGTTTCGATTTCCTGACAATTCATCAAAAACCCGGCATCACCGGTCACTGCCACAACCTGCCTTTCCGGAAAGGCCAGCTTCGCCGCCAGAGCACCAGGCACGGCAATACCCATGCTGGCAAAACCATTGGAAATGATACAGGTGTTGGGATACTCGCAGCGGAACATTCGTGCCATCCACATTTTGTGGGCGCCGACATCGCAAATCGCGATACCTTCCATATCCATGGCCGTACGCAAATCCCAGATTATTTTCTGCGGCTTCACGGGAATGGAATTATCATCCTTATGTTGATCCATATCTTCAATCAGCGCCGCGCGCAAGCCACGCATCGCCGTACCCGTATGCGGACTGGCCACTTTCATAATACGCAACAGCGAATGTTTAAGATCGCCAATGACGCCGACGCTCACGTTGTAATAGGCATCGACTTCGGCTGGTGCACTGTCGATGTGAATAA
Source organism: Gammaproteobacteria bacterium (assembly GCA_024641475.1). Lineage (GTDB taxonomy): Bacteria > Pseudomonadota > Gammaproteobacteria > UBA6429 > Thiohalophilaceae > JACQBC01. The sequence continues at coordinate 23,492 of JAHECZ010000027.1, read as the reverse complement.
TGGTACGGTCCTTGGTCGGATGCCACAGGTAAGGGTGATATTCCACGAGATCGTATCCGACGCAAATGATCACATCGGCGCGACTAAAACCACAACTCACATAATCTTTGGCTTGCAGTCCCGCACTGCCCAACGCCATCGGATGTTTGAACGGCACCACGCCCTTGGCCATAAAGGTATTGGCCACGGGGATACGCAACTCCTCAGCGAACTGGGCCAATTGCTTCCAGGCCTTGTTACGAATTACTCCATTACCCGCCAAAATGATAGGATTCTTGGCACTCGAAATAATCTCTGCCGCTTTATCAATCCGTTCTGCTGGTGGTTCGGGCGCATGAGGAAAACGGGCAGGCAGTGGTTCCTGATCCTCGACTTCCATTTCCGCGATATTTTCCGGGAATTCGATAAATGTTGCGCCGTATTTTTCACTTTGCGATAGCTTGAAGGCTTTGCGCACTACCTCGGCAATGATATTTGGCGTCAATAAGCGCGACGAATATTTGGTGACGGCGCGAAACATTTCTTCCAGATCCAGCACCTGATGCGATTCCTTGTGCAATCGATGCGTACTGGCCTGACCGGCAATCGCTACTAACGGGGCGTGGTCCATGTTGGCATCCGCTACGCCAGTGATCAAATTTGTGGCTCCAGGTCCGAGCGTCGATAAACACACCCCGGCCTTGCCGGTGAGGCGGCCATAAACATCAGCCATGAAGGCGGCGCCTTGCTCATGACGCACGGTGACGAATTTAATCTTGGAATCCAGCAAGGCATCCATCATGTCGAGGTTTTCCTCGCCAGGGATACCAAATATATACTCGACGCCTTCGGTTTCCAGGCAGCGGACGAACAATTCTGAAGCCTTCATGGGTCTTACTCCTTGACGTGAATCCTGCAACACTCAGGCTATCGGCGGTTTCCCATCGGGCTTTACCTTTGCGCCGAAAAATTAAACCGACTGCCGCCGATAACCTTAGGATAGACCGGCAATAAGCACCAGAGGTATTTCTGGCTTACTTCTTCAGCTCGTCGAGCACCAACTTATCCACTACTTTGAGCAGTGCTTCATTGTTACCCGCATAGCGTGCTGAGGTGCGGAATTTCCCGTTCACTACCATTGATGGCACCCCATCAACCCCATAACGCTTGGTCAGTTCAGCGGCGCGACGCACTTTGTTATCTACCGTAAATGAATGCAGCGTATCGAGAAAGGCTTTTTTGTCTACCCCTTGTTCAGCGATAAATTCCGCCATTTTCGCTTCCGTATCGAGAATTCGATTTTTCTCATGGAGTGCGCTGAACAATGCCTGATGAATTTTTTCTACCACGCCCATGGTCTCGGCGGTGTAATACGTCCGAGCCAGTAATTCCCATGCCGGGTTACCTTCAAAAATGACATGAAAACGCACAAACTCTGCATTCGACGGCAGATTTTTCTTCCATGCCGCGACGAGTGGTTCAAAATGAAAACAATGCGGGCAGCCATAGGAGAATGCTTCGAGCACTTCAACTTTATTTTTGTTCGCGGTGGCAACTGGAGTGGACAGACGAAAATACTCAATACCTTCATCCATTCCGGCATACACCGACGAAACTGATATACCAATTAACAGACTGACGATGAGAACAAAACGCGCGTACATAGAGTGCCTTCCTTCGAGTTAGTATGAGTCCGAGACTAAGCAGTTAGGTTATTAGATGCAACAAGCCTCCGCAAGTTTCCTGCAATTAATCACATTACTGTCAACTATGGTTCAGAATAGGTTAAGTTACACAGCCATTTCAGACAATTTAGAGCAAAAATCGTGAACCGTATTTGGCGTAGGGCTCCGACCTTGGCTACAATACCGCCCCTCTTATGAGCACACCGGCCTCACCCACTTCTCTTGAAACATTGAATCTGCGTTGTGAGCGCGGTGATCGCACCTTGTTCGAAGGGTTAAATTTCCAGGTTGCTGCCGGGCAACTCTTGCAGATCGAGGGCGCCAATGGCAGCGGTAAAACCACACTGCTCCGGACCCTGTGCGGTTTATTTGAATCGACCGCCGGAAATATCAACTGGTGCGGACAATCGATTCATGCCGATCCGGCGAGTTATCACGCCCAGCTAAGTTATATCGGCCATCTGCCCGGAATAAAACTGGAACTTTCGCCTCGAGAAAATCTGGCCTTTTCGCAGGGGCTGCGCGGGCAATCAATCTCTCAAAATGACCTGCTCAATGCGCTCGATGCGATTGGTCTCTACGGTTTTGAAGATACACCCTGCCGGCATTTATCTGCAGGGCAGCGTCGCCGTGTGGCCCTGGCACGGTTAATACTGGATAAATCTCAGCTGTGGATTCTGGACGAACCTTTTACCGCATTGGATCGCGCCGGCAATCAGCGCTTGAGCGAGTTACTGGCCGCGCATCTGCTCCAGGGCGGATTGGTGGTACTGACCTCACATCAACCGGTGATTCTGCAGGATGTCGCCATTAACCGGCTGGCATTGGAATAAAATGCGTCACGCCCTGTTAATCTTATTGAAACGTGACCTGTTACTGGCCTTTCGCCATCCGAACGATTTGGTTAACCCACTCATCTTCTTTTTGATTGTGGTCAGCTTGTTTCCGATGGGTTTGAAACCCGATAGTCAGTTTCTGCCGATGATGGGTTCTGCGGTTATCTGGGTTGCCGCCTTGCTGGCCTCCATGTTGTCCCTGGATAATTTATTTCGCAGCGATATGGAAGACGGAACCCTGGAACAAATTGGATTATTGCCCTGGCCATTATCCGCACTGGTCACAATAAAGGTCCTGGTGCATTGGCTGGTGACGGGCATTCCCATCGTGATCATGGCGCCACTGTTAGGCATGATGTTCAATATACCGCCAGAAGGAATTCGCGCCCTGATGCTGACCTTGTTATTAGGCACGCCGGTATTAAGTCTTATTGGCGCCATTGGCGTTGCTCTGACCGTCAGTTTGCGTCGTGGAGGTGTGCTTGTCTCCCTCTTGGTGTTACCTTTATATATACCGGTACTCATCTTTGGTGCCGGATCCGTGTGGGACGCCAGCCTGGGATTGGCGATTCGTGGACCGGTGCTCTTTATGGGCGCTATTCTGGTGTTAGCCTTGACACTTGCGCCGTTGGCGATAGCAGGCGCATTACGTATTAGTTTGGAGTAAGCATGTGGGTTTGGTTTCATAAGCTTGGTTCACCCCCGTATTTTTACCGCTTTTCCACCATTGTGTTGCCGTGGTTGGCGGTACTGACGCTGATTTTATTCAGCGTCGGAGTAGTTTGGGGGTTGTACATTGCACCGTCGGATTATCAGCAATCCGAGACTTCGCGGATCATGTATGTCCATGTCCCGGCTTCGATGTTCTCTATGTCGATCTACATGGTCATGGCAATGGCCAGTGCGGTGACGCTGATCTGGCGAATCAAATTAGCGGATTTGGTCGCCTCGGCATCGGCACCTATCGGAGCGGCGTATACGTTTATAGCCTTAATCACGGGCTCTTTATGGGGTCGTACCATGTGGGGCAATACCTATTGGGAATGGAGCGATCCACGATTAATGTCGGAACTTATTCTGTTCTTTTTGTACCTAGGATACATGGCGCTGAATTCCGCCTACGAAGATCGGCGTCGTGCGGCGCGTGCCGCAGCGGTATTAGCACTGGTCGGTGTGGTAAACATCCCCATCATTCATTACTCCGTCGAATGGTGGACATCACTCCACCAAGGCTCCACCACCCGCGGTACACAATTTGCGGCAACCATTGATCCCAGCATGCGTTATCCGTTGTTCGTGATGATGGGAGCCTTTGCGATGTTATATGCCCAGTTATTGTTGAAATACACCCGTTGCCTGTTACTGGACGGCGAACGCAACAACGCCTGGGTCAAGGAAATGGTAAAACAACATGCAGCATGATTTATTGGATTTTGGTAAATGGACGCCTTTTATACTCTGGTGTTATGCGATCACCGCCGTGGTCCTGATTACCCTTACCATTGTGGCGTATCGCAAAGAGAAACGCCTGATACGCGAAATCGCCCAGAAACACCGTCGTGACAATCGAGGCACATCATGAATCCTACCCGTCGTCGCCGTTTGATGTTTGTTGTAATTTTAGTTATTGGAGTTGGCGCTGCTGTTGCCCTGGCATTAATGGCCTTCCGTCAAAATCTGATGTACTACTACACCCCTTCTGAAGTCCATGCCGGCAAGGCACCGACTAACCGGAGTTTTCGCTCTGGCGGATTGGTAAAAACCGGATCGGTCGTCCGTGAAGGTGATGGTGTCACTGTGCAATTCACTATCACAGATACGCTGCAAGACATGGTCGTACAGTACAAAGGTATCCTGCCGGATCTGTTTCGCGAAGGTCAGGGCATTATTGCCAATGGCACCCTGGGCACCAACGGCGTATTCACCGCCAAAGAAGTCCTGGCTAAACATGATGAAAATTACATGCCGCCGGAAGTCGCTGCTTCATTAAAGAAAGCCGGTGCCATGCCCCAACACGAAATGGCAAGGGAGAAAGCCAAACCATGATTACCCAAATAGGTCACTTCGCACTGATACTCGCGTTAGGCATGGCCATGTTACAGGCCATCGTACCGATGATCGGTTCGTTTACCGGCAACCGCGCCTGGATGGCAATGGCCCGACCAGCCGCACAAGCGCAATTTGTACTGGTCGCGATTGCCTTTGCCTCGCTGGCTTATGCGTTTCTCACGGACGACTTCAGCCTGGTGTATGTCGCGCAAAATTCCAATACACAGATGCCGAACATTTATAAATTCAGCGCTGTGTGGGGCGCACATGAGGGTTCGCTGTTGCTCTGGTTATTTATTTTGTCGATCTGGACGCTGGCAGTTACCTTTTTCTCACGTGGACTGCCCGAAGAATACATCGCCCGTGCACTCAGTATCATGGGTATGGTCAGTATTGGTTTTAGCTGCTTCTTGTTGTTTACCTCTAATCCCTTTCAACAAATTTTCCCCGCACCCAATCAAGGTCGTGAATTAAACCCTTTATTACAGGATCCCGGTTTGGCCATTCATCCGCCGATGCTTTACACCGGTTATGTTGGCTTCTCGGTCGCGTTTGCGTTTGCGTTAGCCGCGCTGATCAGTGGCCGCCTTGATGCCGCATGGGCACGCTGGTCACGTCCCTGGACTACTGTTGCCTGGATGTTCCTCACGATTGGCATCGGCCTGGGCAGCTGGTGGGCGTATTACGAATTAGGTTGGGGTGGCTGGTGGTTTTGGGATCCGGTAGAAAATGCCTCGTTCATGCCCTGGCTGGTCGGCACTGCATTAATCCATTCTCTTGCGGTAACCGAAAAACGTGACACCTTTAAAGCCTGGACTGTGTTACTCGCCATTGTGGCATTCTCATTGAGCCTGCTGGGAACATTCCTGGTGCGTTCGGGTGTACTGACGTCAGTACACGCCTTTGCCAGCGATCCGGAACGCGGCTTGTTTATCCTGGTATTCCTCGGAATTGTCATCGGTGGCTCTTTGGCACTGTATGCCTGGCGTGGTGCGCAGATTCGTTCGTTCGGACGCTTCGCTCTGGTTTCACGTGAAAGCCTGATGTTACTCAACAACGTCTTATTGGTGGTCACGGCATTTTTTATCTTGTTGGGTACATTGTATCCCTTGATACTCGATGCTTTCACGGGTGAAAAAATTTCCGTCGGTCCCCCGTATTTCAATTTGGTCTTTATCTTATTGATGGCGCCGTTAGTGGTGCTGATCGCACTGGGTCCACTGGTGCGCTGGAAAGCGCAAGACATTCCGGAACTGATCAAACAGTTACGCATTCCACTGATTGTCAGCGCAGCAGGATTTGTGTTGGCCATGTTGTTACTTACGGCAAGTAAAAAAGGTCACCTCGCTATGACAGCGATGGGCATCATGCTGGGGCTCTGGGTATTTGCATCACTGGTAGTGAGTGTGCGGGAAAAATTCCAACATCGTGCATTTTCTATCGCGGCGCTCAAATCACTGGGTGTCAGTTACTATGGAATGTTGTTTGCGCATTTTGGTATTGCTGTATTTGTCATTGGTGTCACCATTGTCAGCACCTATCAGCTTGATGACGATCTTCGTGTCGTACCTGGCCAGCAGGTGGAAATCGGCGGTTACAATTTCCGCTTTGAAGGCGTATCCCAACACCGTGGTCCCAACTATATGGCGCAGCGTGGCGCAATAAGTGTCAGTCGCAACGACAAGTTCATGACCACGCTCAATCCGGAAAAACGGGTTTACCTGGTCAATACCATGCCGATGACCGAAGCCGCCATTGATGGCAATTTATTCCGAGATTTATACGTCTCTTTAGGTGAATCGCTGGGCTCGCCGCAGGATGGCGCCTGGTTAATGCGCATATATTACAAACCATTCCAGCGCTGGATCTGGCTGGCGGCACTCCTGATGGCCTTTGGCGGTTTGCTTGCTGCAACCGATCGGCGTTATCGGCAGCGTCAAAAGCAAACTGTCCAGGATAATGTTCTGGCACAGCAACTGTTAGATGAATTGCTCGGACCCAGTACCGTGAAAGGTTAAACCATGTTACGCAGCGCCATACCCCTGATCATTTTTATCCTGCTAGCCATATTGCTCTACAAAGGGTTGAGTCTGGATCCCCGCGAGATTCCCTCGCCGTTACTTGGCAAACCTGCACCGGAATTTTCCTTGCCACAATTGCAGAAACCCGACGCCCAACTCAACAAGCAAATGCTGCTTGGCAAGGTTACCCTCGTTAACGCCTGGGCGTCCTGGTGTGTCAGCTGTCGCAGTGAACATCACTTGTTGATGTCACTCGCCAAAGACGGTGTGCAAATCTATGGCATCAATTACAAAGATGCCAAGGAAGATGCCTTGAGTTACTTATCTCAATTGGGTAACCCTTATGTCATAAATGGCCATGATATTAGCGGTCGTGTCGGCATTGACTGGGGTGTGGTTGCCACACCGGAAAGTTTTTTAGTGGATAAGAAAGGTGTTATTCGCTACAAACAGTTCGGCCCCATCACTGCCGAAGCCTGGACAAAAAGTATCGCGCCACTGATCGCACAACTAAACAAGGAACCCGGTTAATGCGCTTGTTACTGTTATTGTGTCTGTTGCAGGTCGGCCTGGCCCAGGCAATTATCGAAAGCCCGGATATAGCCCCCGATGAATTTGCCACCAACGCACAAAAAGAACGCTTTAAGACCCTGATTCAGGATTTACGCTGCACTGTTTGCCAGAATCAAAATCTGGCTGACTCGCATGCCTCCCTGGCAAAGGATCTGCGCCGTGAAATACTGGAAATGATGCAGCAAGGTAAAACCGATGCGCAAATAACCCAACACCTGGTGGATCGCTATGGCGAGTTTGTGTTGTACAAACCGCGTTTCGAACGTGCCACTTATATTCTTTGGGTAGGTCCATTTGCCGCCTTGCTGTTGGCGGTAGTTGGCTTTGTTGTTCTGATACGCAGACGAGCAGCCCAACCTACTCACCTTAGCGATGCGGATAAACAGGCTTTAACTGAAGAGCTGCGCCGCCCCCCCGTTTCTACTTCCTCACCCAAAAAGTAACCCCTATGTTCTGGATAATTATTTCGATTTTATTCGTGCTGGCACTGGGCTGGCCGATTTATTTTCTGTTGATGCGCAAACATGCGGCCGGCACCACATCGCGCTCATTGAATCTCGTGGTCTATCGCGATCGACTGGAAGAACTAAAACGCGACGCGCAGCAAGGCACTTTGCTACCCGAACAATTTGCCGAGGCCAAAGAAGAATTGGCGGCGGCACTGTTACAGGACATCAAGAATGCACAGGCAAGCTCAACCGAAGCCCCACGCAAGCAACTGTATCTGGTTACAGGCGCGGCAGTCGTTCTCATCGCGTTGCTGACGTTTGGTGTCTACCGTTTATTAAGCTCCCAAATTATTTTCCAGGATGTTGAACAAGGTTCAAGTTCCGCTGCCGCACAAGCTGCTCATAACGCCTTGCCGGTGATCGCCGAACAATTGCGCCGCGACATTAATAATCCTGCTTTATGGGAACAATTTGGACAGTCGTTTATGCAAATGGATCGTCCCGATGCAGCCATGCAAGCGTTTGGACGAGCCTTAACATTGGGTGGGGAATCTCCCGGTTTATTACTACAACAAGCCCAAGTCGTCGCGATGTCGCAAAACGGGTCACTTGAAGGACAACCCGCCGATTTGATTGCACGCGCCTTAGCGATGGAACCCAACAGTAGTCGTACCCTGGTATGGTCGGGCCTGGTACAAATGCAACACGGTCAGTATGACTACGCGATTTCACTGTGGGCACGGGCTCGTGCGAATACCAAAGCCGATTCACCGGAATATGCGAATCTCAGCACCTTGATCACCAGGGCGGAACAACAAAAGAGTAGTGGTGCAGCACCGACCAATACAGCCCTGCCGACCACTCCCGAGTCACCGGCGTCTGCCCCGACAAGCAACTCTTCCACTATTACGTCAGTGAATGTCACAGTAGATTTATCGCCACAAGCAAAACAAAAAGTGAAGCCGACGGATACGATATTTATTTTTGCTCGTGCTATCAACGGTCCAAGCATGCCATTGGCAGTGCTACGCCGCACGGTTAGCGATCTGCCGCTGGTGATGACGATGGATGATAGCAATGCCATGGATCCACAACTGAAATTATCGCAATACAAACAAGTACAGGTTGTCGCACGCGTTTCGTTGTCAGGCGAAGTCATGGCACAACCTGGCGATTGGTATGGTGAAGCAGGACCGTTTGATCCACATACCACTTCTGCCTTGCAACTGACTATCAATAAACAGGTACCAGGACAAGCCAAAGCAGCACAACCACGTGCAGCGATGACGCCCAAACCGTCCAGCAAGTCCCCAACCACGACATCAGGCGCAGTGCAACTCAAGCTTAACGTAGAGCTTTCTGCTGACCTGGCCAAACAGGTTAAACCCGATGAAACACTCTTTATTTTTGCCCGCGCTGCCAATGGACCGCCAATGCCGCTTGCCGCCGTACGCAAAACTGCCGGAGAACTCCCGCTTGCTATTACGCTGGATGACAGCAGTGCGATGAGCCCGCAGTTAAAATTATCTCAATACGACAGTGTGAAAATTGTTGCACGTATTTCTCGCGGTGGCAGTCCAACTGCGCAGTCAGGAGATTTGTTTGGGGAAGTTGGCCCACTGAATCCACATCAGTCCAAACCTTTAACAATTACGATTAACCAAAAAGTGCCCTGACCATTCAGGCGACCATTGATCTATTGCTGTTGTTGTAATTATTCTGCTCAAAAAAATAGCGGCCCGAGGGCCGCTATTTATTACTACTTAGCAGTATCGCTTAATGTAAACCCGACACATAAGATGCAACTGCGGCAATTTCAGCATCGCTCATTCGTGCCGCAATATCACGCATGATTTTGCCGTTGCTGTCCTTATCCTCATTACCGCGACGACCATCATGGAAGTCTTTCATGGTCTTTTCTACATAGGCAGTGGTTTGACCACTCAACGAAGGAAATTTCGCTGGTGCATTACCCACACCGTTAGGTCCATGGCAGCCCATGCAAGCAGGCACGCTCTTGGCCTGGTTGCCACCGCGATAAATCCGCTCACCTAATTCCTTTTTGGTTTTTTCAACACCGCCAAGACTCACCTTGTTGGCAGAGAAAAATGCGGCCAGATCTTCCATATCCTGATCTTTCAGGTTGGCAACCTGAGCGGTCATGATCGGATCCTTACGCAAGCCGGATTTAAAGTTGTGCAGTTGCTGTGCAATATAACTGGCATGTTGACCAGCTAATTTGGGGAAGGTACCGACACCATTGCCGTCAGGACCGTGACAACCCATACAAACCTGGGCCTTGCTCTTGCCAGCGGTTGCGGTTCCCGCAGCCGATGCCGAGAACGCAAAGCCCAGCGCCCACATACCAATTACGATGCCATGCAATCTCATTTACTTGGCCTTGGAAACCATATGATCGACAGCGGCGGTTACTTCAGCATCGCTTAAATCGGCACGACCGCCTTTGGCTGGCATGAAGCCCGCTTTACCCTGATAACCTTTGATAGCATGATCGTGCAATACGGTGTTGCCTTGCGCGATACGATCTTTCCAGCCAGCCTTATCACCGAACTTGGGTGCACCGGCAACGCCAGCGGCATGACAGACTGCACAAACTTCGGTATAGACCTTATCGCCACTTTTGGCAGCCAAAGCTGAAGCTGATACCAACGCCAGTGCGGCGGCTACAATAATTACTTTTTTCATACTTAACTCCTCAAATAACAAAATGGATTTGATTCAGGTCTCAGCTTCTTGCTATTGTGTTTGAAGGACCACAATACAACACTGAAACCCCCTAAAATTGGGGCACTTGTATACCAACTGACGCATGAGTGGTCAAGCAAAACCTCCCAATACCAGCCAGGCGAAAAATCCGTTGCAGCATACCCGTTTTATGCTGCTCTCGCCTGATATGGATCACGTCCCGCTGGATTCCGGCAGGGAAGTCGCCTTTGCAGGCCGTTCCAATGCCGGAAAATCCAGCGCAATCAATGCCCTGGTGGGTCACAAGGGCTTGGCCCGGACCAGTAAAACCCCGGGGCGAACCCAGGCCCTGGTATTCTTTGAGGTGGACGAACAACGCCGTTTGATTGATTTGCCCGGATATGGCTACGCCAAAGTCAGCGCCAATCTTAAAGCACAGTGGCATCACACTCTCGATACCTTTCTCAATCAACGTCAGGCCCTCCGCGGCATGATTTTACTGATGGATAGTCGCCATCCCTTGACTGAATTTGACTGGCAGATGCTGCACTGGTGCCAGTCAAAAGCACTCCCGCTGCTTATCTTGCTATCCAAGGCGGATAAACTTACCCGCCGTGAAGCCCACGCTACGCTAAACAAGGTAAACCAGGAATTAACCGGTGTTAAAGATGTGATCGTGCAGCTATTTTCTACTGCACAACCCGCCTCGATTGAACAGGCCCGCGAAGTTATCGCTAACTGGCTAGCGCTATAAAAAACGCCCCGGCTTTAGGGATATGGGGGGTCGAAATTGGCCGGGGCGAATCGCATATCCTGTCGGGGAGACAGGACAAACCTCGCCAGGGAAGGAGCAAGGCGCGTTGAATACAATAGTAGAGACGAATAGTTGGAATTAAAGATATCGGACAGAAAAAACCCCAGGTAATGGGGGAAGACTACCTGGGGCATAAAACACCCGACTTTGGGGTTCGGGTGTATAAATTTCCCGCCAGGGAGGGGGATTGCGCGGGAAACTTACCACTAAAACCATTAGTCGGGCGGGCTGACTAAAAGTTCCCTCATCGGTTTCTTGATGAGCGCAATCTTTCCAAACAAACAATATACGTAAGATAACCGATTTCGGTACAAATTCAAATTTTTTAATTTTTAAATTTATTTCCCTGCGTATTGATTTTTTAATGTGCACTTTCCCACGTGTCACCAACACCGATATCCACGATTAATGGTACGTGTAATGTTACCGCTTGACTCATCGTGTCACGAATGAGTGAAATAAATTTATCCTGATCCTGTGCAGTCACTTCAAATACAAGTTCGTCATGCACTTGCATGATCATGTGCGCGTTTGGATAACTTTCACGCATGGCAATATCGAGGGTAATCATGGCGCGTTTGATGATATCGGCGGCGGTTCCCTGCATGGGTGCATTGATTGCGGTACGTTCGGCGTATTGGCGCCGTTGGGCATTGGCAGCTTTTATCTCATGAAGATACAAACGCCGCCCAAATAATGTTTCGACATAACCTTGTTCACGCGCCAACTCGCGAGTGCGATCCATATAGGCCTTCACGCCTGGATAGCGTGAAAAATATAAATCGATATAGGATTGCGCCACACTGCGTTCGACTTCCAATTGCCGCGCCAACCCGAAAGCAGACATGCCGTAAATCAAACCAAAGTTGATCGCCTTGGCGGAACGACGTTGATCAACGCTGACCTCTTGCGGTGATACGCCAAACACTTCGGCCGCAGTGGCGCGATGAATATCCTGACCTTGTGCAAATGCATCCAGCAAGCCGCGATCGCCCGAGAGATGCGCCATGATGCGCAGTTCAATTTGCGAATAATCCGCCGCCACAATTTGATAGCCTTCTGCCGCAATAAAGGCTTGCCGGATAAGCCGCCCTTCTTCGCTACGTATGGGAATGTTTTGCAGATTGGGATCCGATGAAGATAAACGTCCCGTTGCTGCCACGGCTTGATGATAGGAAGTGTGTACTCGCCCGGTTACCGGATCGATCATCTCCGGCAATTTATCCGTATAAGTCGATTTGAGTTTACTTAATGTACGATACTCAAGAATGAGTTTGGGCAATGCGTAACTGTACGCCAGCTCCTGCAAAACAGACTCAGCCGTGGAAGGTTGTCCGGTCGGCGTTTTCTCCAGCACCGGAATTTGCATTTTATCAAACAGGATGGCCTGGATTTGTTTCGGCGAACCCAGATTAAATTTTTGTCCTGCTTCGCTATAAGCGCGCTGCTCGATCGCTAATAATTCCTGATCAAGGCGCACACTCTGTTGCCGTAATTTTTCCCGATCGATTAACACGCCGCGCCGTTCCATTCGCGCCAACACCGGAATCAGAGGTATCTCGATGTTTGCATAAACAGATTGCAGGCTTGGGGTTTTCTGCAATTGTGGCCATAAGGCCTCATGCAAGCGCAAAGTAATATCTGCATCCTCGGCAGCATATTCAGCTGCCACATCGATGGCGACCTGATCAAAACAGATTTGCTTGGCGCCCTTGCCTGCGACATCTTCATAACTGATCGTGGTGTGATTCAGATAAGTCAGTGCCAGCGTATCCATGTCATGGCGCGTGGTACTATCAAGCACATACGATTCCAACATGGTATCGTGCGCCACACCTTGCATGTCGATGCCATACCGCGCCAGTACGTTCATGTCGTATTTGAGATGTTGGCCCAGCTTCGCGGCTTGTGGATTTTCCAATAACGGTTTAAAACGTTGCAAAACTTCCAGGCGATCAAGTTGAGCTGGCGCACCTGCGTAGGCGTGCGCCAATGGTAAATAAGCAGCTTCACCACTTTTTACCGCAAATGAAATACCAACCAGTTCTGCCTGCATATAATTCAGGCCGGTGGTTTCAGTATCAAAGGCAAACAAGGGCGCGGCCCGGAGTTTTACCAGCCAGCGTTCCAGTGCAGCCATTTCCAATATCGTTTCGTACTGCACATCCTTTGCTGGTGCTGCTGCAGGATATTCAGGTAATTCTTTTGAATCGACAGTTGAGTGACTTAGTTCCGCCAACCAGCTTTTGAAATTATATCTCTCATACCATTGTTGCAACGCCGACACATCCGCTGGTGACATTTGCAATGATTGGGGTGTTGCTTGTAATGGTACATCGCATTTGATCGTGACTAATTGTTTATATAAAGGTATTTCTGGCAGTGCCGCACGCAACTTTTCGCCAATCTTGCCTTTCACTTCATCTGCATGCGTAACGATTGCATCTAACGATCCATATTGTGACAACCATTTAAGCGCGGTCTTGTCACCCACACCATTAACACCGGGAATATTGTCGGCACTATCACCGGTCAATGCGAGAAAATCGATGATACGTTCGGGTGGAATACCAAACTTGTCGATCACGCCTTGTCGATCCAGATAGGTGTCCGTCATGGTATTCACCAGCGTGACGTGCGGCGACACTAACTGGGCCAAATCTTTATCGCCAGTAGATATGAGCGTATCCATTTGTGCGTCGGTCGCCTGCACAGCCAGCGTGCCAATTACATCATCGGCTTCCACACCTGAAATACAGAGCAGTGGCATGCCCATGGCACGAATGATGGCGTGAATTGGCTCGATTTGTTGTTGTAAATCTTCAGGCATCGGTGGGCGGTGTGCCTTGTATGCCGGAAACATATCATTGCGAAACGTCTTGCCTTTGGCATCAAAGATGACCACAACCGGCGTCTGTGGATATTCCTTGATCAACTTACGCAACATATTCGCCACACCATAAATGGCGCCGGTAGGCTCTTTCTTTGAATTGGTCAAGTCAGGCATCGCGTGATAGGCGCGAAACAGATACGAAGAACCATCGACAAGAATTAATTGCGGTTTAGTTTCGGGTTTAGCCATAACCGCTAGCGTAACATACGTTGTTACAACCAGTGGCGTCGACTGGCGTTTTCATCGTGTGCACGATACACTCTGGCCATGCAACACATTCAGAAGCATTCATCATGACACGTTTTTCCAACAATTCCTCACGCCTCGCTCCCATCGATGACAGCGCGCTATCGCGTGAATCGTGGAAAATTTTTCAAATCATGGCAGAGTTTGTCGAAGGCTTTGAACGCCTCGCGCGCATCAAACCCTCTGTAAGTATCTTTGGTTCGGCCCGCACCCCCGAAGATCACCCGAATTATAAATTAGCCGTGGATATCGCCCGGACTCTTTCTGATGCGGGCTTCTCTGTGGTCAGCGGCGGTGGACCCGGCATTATGGAAGCCGCCAATAAAGGGGCGTTTGGTGGACGCTCGCCCAGCATTGGATTAAATATCCAGCTACCTCATGAACAGTCCGGTAATTCCTATCAGGATGTTTCATTGACCTTTCGGCATTTTTTCTCCCGCAAAGTCATGTTTGTAAAATATGCCTCAGCCTATGTGGTATTGCCAGGCGGATTTGGCACACTCGATGAGCTGGCTGAAATTCTTACTTTGGTACAGACTGCCAAAACCCGACGTATTCCCATCATCATGGTGAATAAACCGTTTTGGGATGGATTGTTGAACTGGTTCTCAACAACGCTGGTCGATCAAAAAATGATTAGCCCTGATGATCTTAACCTGATTAAAATAGGCGAAACTCCCAAGGACGTGCTGGATGCTATCTTTGAACATTATGAATCCCGCGGTTTCGAACCCTCAGCAGAAGAAGTTGAGATTCTTTCTTACCTGTAACCACGCCGCACTGACTCTGCTGACCTGCTTGGCAGTAAGCATGCCGTCCTATAGCGCGGATGTTCCACCACCACCCGGCACAGACTCCTCTCCTGCGCCAAGCTCTGCACCGGAATCACATCCGGACGTGATTGTTCCGCCTGACCTTCCTAAAGAGTCGGATAGCCGCGATCCCATTAAACCAGAAGTGAATATTATCCATCGCGACGATGCCACGGTTGAGGAATATCGAATTGGTGGACGCTTACGTTATGCCAAAATCATTCCCAAGATAGGCAAACCGTATTACTTCGTTGATACCGATGGCGATGGCACCCTCGACACACGCTATAACGATCTGGAAAATCCGCCGTTGAATCAATGGATTTTGATGGAGTGGTAAGTCAGTCCTTACTGTGAAATTTCTGTCCGTCAGTACTGTGGATAACTTTGTGGACAGCAATTATTTTTATGTTACAGCGCCTACAGTATTGACAAGTAATGAGAATGCATGTCATTTACATGACATCTACATCACTATATAAATCAATATGTTAAGTATTTTCAAGCAAAAATATGTCTGCTCTGTCAAATATCTGCCATGTAACCTGTTGATTTCCAAAGCGTGTGTATAAGTTAGGTAATGCTAGGATAGGCGACAAATCATAACGACAAGCTTGCTATGCACAATCCCGGAACCACTCCTTCTGCTTCACCAATATTGCATCGCTGGCTGCGTCGTCTGGAGAATCTGAGTGAATGCACCGGCCGCCTAACCAGTTGGCTCGCACTGGGCATGGTTATACTTGCTTTCACTGTGGTGCTTGCCCAGAAGTTTCTGAATATCAATCTGCAAAAAAGCTATGACCTGGCCCTGTATTTCCATGCCTGTCTGTTTATGTTCGGCATCGCCTACACGCTCAAGCATGACTCACATGTAAGGGTTGATATTTTCTACCAAAAGTTTTCAGCAAAAACCCAGGCATGGATTGATTTGTGCGGATCGCTGCTTTTCTTACTGCCAATGTGTCTGTTTATTTTTATCAACTCATGGCGCTATGTGCTCGACTCCTGGGCAATTCATGAAGGCTCGATCAGTAATAGTGGCCTGGAATTAATTTTCCTGCTCAAAACTGTCATGCTCATCATGCCGGTATTGCTGGCACTGCAGGGTATCGCGGTGATACTGCGCTGCGTCCTGGTGATTCGTGAAGAAGAAACCATTATCCACCCAGAACACGATATGCAGGATTTGTAATTCATGTCTGAATTGATGGCAATCCTGCTGATTCTCAGCGTCATCGCGGTGCTGCTAAGTGGCTATCCGGCCGCTTTAACTTACGCAGGCACTGCATTAGTCTTTAGCGCAATTGGCGTAATGTTCATGCCTGGCACATTTGATGTCAGTTTTCTCAATACCGCTCACAATCGTTTGTTCGCATTGATGATCAAAGATGAATTAATGGCCGTGCCTCTATTCGTCTTTATGGGTGTCATGCTGGAACGATCCAAGGTCGCCGAAGATCTGCTCGATACCATGGGCATGTTGTTTGGCCCCATGCGTGGCGGTCTGGGCATATCGATCACCCTGGTCGGCATGTTATTGGCAGCCAGTACCGGCATCGTTGGCGCCACGATTGTCACGATGGGATTGTTGTCTCTCCCCACCATGCTCAAACGCAATTATGATCCAAGTGTCGCAGCTGGCACTATTTGCGCTTCCGGCACGCTCGGCCAAATCATTCCGCCGTCGATTATTTTAATCTTGCTGGCCGATCAACTTTCTTCGCAATATGCCGACGTGCAACGTGAGATGGGCAACTTTAATCCCGAATCGTTTGCTGCTGGTGAGTTATTTGCCGGGGCATTAATCCCGGGATTGTTACTGGTACTGTTGTATATGTTGTACATGATATATCTCGCCATTTTTAAGCCAAAATTGGTTCCGGCAATTCCCCAGGAAGAACGCAACTTTAACAAACGCGAATTATTGTGGCGTACACTTACCGTGTTACTGCCTCCGTTATTATTGATACTTGCCGTACTGGGCTCGATATTATCCGGCTTTGCTCCACCTACACTCTCTGCTTCGGTCGGTGCAATCGGTGCGATATTCCTGGCCACAACTCATCGTCAACTGAATATAAAAATTCTCAATGAAGTCATGCGCAGCACTTTACGTATCACCTCGATGGTATTTTTGATTTTCATTGGCGCCGCGTTATTTACCGCCACTTTCCGCGGTTATGGTGGTGATATCCTGGTAATCGACATGCTCAGTGATTTACCCGGAGGTAAATACGGTGCGCTGTTTGTCGTATTGCTGGTGGTCTTTCTGCTTGGATTCATTATTGATTTCATCGAGATCACCCTGGTTGTCATCCCGATCATTGCACCCGTGCTGTTTCGCATGGACGTTAATCCTATCTGGTTGGCGGTATTACTCGCCATTAATTTGCAGACTTCCTTTCTGACACCCCCATTCGGTTTTGCCTTGTTTTATTTGCGTGGCGTCGCGCCGCCGGAGATTTCTACTCGTGCAATCTATAAAGGTGTGGTGCCGTATATTCTATTGCAATTACTGGCATTACTCATTGTCGTGCTCTGGCCGGAGTTGGCGACTTGGCTTCCATCCAAGTTGTAATATTAATTTTTATGTACACTGAATTTTCTTCACAATAAAAAACCGCCCGTGCCGGGCGGTGACCTTCCACATCCTGGAGGAGGGAGATTTTCCGTTATGTGAAGGTGATAAACAGACCTGAAGTCCAGATTTTGGCGTCATCGACCTGGCGGGCAAACAGATACACCGGCCGGTGACCATGTGGGCCGTTTTTCGCACCGATTTCGAGTTGTCCGGAGACATCACGCGGCGCGGGGAATTCGCTCATGCGTTCCATCGCCAGAAACATTTCGACACCGGGCAAATCATGTTTGAGACGGCTGTTGTTGAGCAATTCCTCGCCCGTGATTTCCCAGACAAATGTCGGGCAATGTACAAACGGATTACCTTTGAGTGGATCGCCGACTTTGACATAACCATCAATCGTGCCTTCGATACGGATCCGGGCGGTTTTCAGATGCGACACATCGATCTCGATCGAATCGACGTCACCATAGGTATCGCTCTTGAATCCGATCGTTGTGGCATTCTCCCGCCAGCAGGTTTCTTCACGATGTTCAAAACCCAAACCAACAAAATCATTAATCACCGCATTGGTGATGGTTACTTTGCCTTTCCACACCGCCCAACGATAGCGATCCTTCACGCGCGCACCGCCCCAACGGAAACGGATCTTGCGATCCGAATATCCCAGTTCCTGTTGCAGATTACGCCGCCAGATTTCACCGGTATGATCAAACGCCACGATCTCATCCCAACCAGCATCACCAAGAAAACGGTATTCCAGTGTCGCGGGTCCTTTATGATTAAACTCATCCCCCATGATGTGCTTGCCACAATGCAACATACCGAAGGTGCGTTCACCGGTTGAAGCGAAGGTATGCCGTTCACGTAATGCCTTGGCCACTGCCTGGCGTGATAAGGTTGGCGCAATCAATCCAGCGATACCGCCTTTGGTACCAAACACCGCCGTACCGGGCACACCACCACCGCATCGGCCGCGATGCTCATCACCGGCCATCGTGGCGCCAATCTTGTAACCACGTTCCATCGCTTCCTGATACAACCAGCCAAAATGTCCCCATGACGATCCAATTTCGATCAAGCGTTCCAGCTTGGGATAATGCCAATCCAGAATACAACGCCGTCCACCAACATGCGGGATCAGTAAATGTCCTTCCGGATCTTTCGCATACGCTGCCCATAATTCTTCCAGTGGCCAGGCACCAGGTTCGACCGACGAACCTTTAGTATCTTCATTCCAGTCGACCGAACGCACATGCTCACCGGTTTTCAAAAAGGGAAATTCCGGTTCGCTATCGTGCAGAAAGATCACATTATGATCGCCACCGGCACAACTCGAACCACACCACTCGGTACCGGGATAGGCAACGAAACTGCCATCAGTGGAAATCTTGCGGATCAGTTCAACCGTACTTTGCCAACGCTCGGCAGTGATATTGAAATCATTATGTGCAAACGCCAACACATCCAGACCCGTGACATCGCGACCGTAGGTCAGGTTATACACTGTGGAGTTCGTGCCGATGGTGTCTTCGGAGTGCACATGCAAATCACAATAGAAGATGCGCGGTATCGCCAAGGCCTTGTCGACGGTGACATAAAATGTTTGCGGTTTAACCCAGGGATGTTCCGGTAATGACGCCGTAATTATCATCTCACCGGGTTTATCGGTGGGCAGATCATCCAGCAATGTGACCGCCCAACCTTTATTGGCCAACTGCAATTCTTTTTTATAACAGGGCTGACCATCCAGTGTCGCTGTTAATGCAACCTTGTCCGGTCGATCCCAACAGGTGTTACCCCATTGATCTTCGCTGCGCACGCGTAATGGGATCTTTTCGCCTTGTTTGACAATACGCGATGCCGCGAATTGTAATTGCGCCGGGGCACCGGGCACGATCTGAATGATCAAATCCGGATTTACGGCGGCGAAGCGCGAGGTACCAAGCGGATCGACATAACAACGGAAACGGAAATTTTCTTCGACAAAGGTTTGCACGCGTGTACCGGCACCGCCGAAACGCCGATCACCCAGACGAATGATGATGTGATCGCCCGCTTTGAGATAACCGTCAAACGTATCGATGATCACCGCTTTCTGAAATGGCCGCTCATGACCTTTTTGATCAAACCGCACTTTCAGATATTGCACGGTTGCCGGTGATTGCCCGGGCACCAGTCCACCGGCATGATATTCCGCGCTGACATAATTGGCACCGGCCGGATCCGTAGTTTGGAACAGCGCCCAATCGGAATAAAAACGGAAAGTGGCCTTGAACCAGGATCCATCGGCCATGCCGGAGGCGCCCAACTCATAGTCGATAATAATTTCCTGCCACGAACCGGCTTCGATCGATTCGACATTGCAACTGACCTTGCCCAGAAACGGCATATCCTTGGTCTTGTGATACAAGCCCTGTGGTGCAATGTAATCACCCAGTGCGGCCTTCAATTCGGCATCGGACTTCTTCTTCATAACAACTCCCGATTGGTTAACACAAGCATTACTTGGCAAAAGGCCAGGCAGCGGCCGCATCCCATACCGGCATGCCTAAGAAGGCATACCACGGCGCCATGATCAGAATGCCAAACGCGATTGCGATCAGCACACTCACCCAACCGACTCGCGCGTAATCCGAGGTACTGAATGTGTCAGTACCGTAGGCAATCACCGCCGCGGTAATTTGGGTTGGCAGGAGGTAGGCAAACGTATCGGTATCGGCCACCAGCATCGTAAAAGCAACCGGATGCAAATGTAATGATTTGCCCAATTCAAACAGGATCGGTGCCAGCATCGTTACCGCCGCCACATTGGATAACATGCCGATACGAATCACATGTGTGCCGACCATCATCATCAGCAACACCAGCCACCAGTTATGCCCGGCGACCAGACCATGAATCCCATCGGAAAGATATTTCGCCAAACCGGATTGCGTCATCGCACCCGTCAACGTCAAGGCACCACCGAGCAACAGGAACGTACCCCACATGGTGCGGTCCTGTACTTCTTTCCATTTAAAAGAAAATAGCCCGGGAATAAACAACACCAGGATACCGACCAGACTAACGATACCCAGTTGGTATTTATGTAATTGATAGATTGGACTGCCTTTACCTAACATAAAGAACAGTGCCACACCGGCAAATACCATTAGCAATAACCATTCACCCGACGACGTCTTGCCTAATTCCTTATGCATACCCGCGATCGCACTGTGGCCTCCGGCAATCACCACACCGTCGGTCTTGAAGTGATAGCGCACCCACCATTGCGTCAACGCGAACATGCCCAGATAGGGAAACTGCAATAACATCCAATCCAGATAACCGATGCTAAAACCATTCTTGCCGAACAATTCCACCAGGATCATGTTGGGCAAATGCGCGGTCATGATGAACATACCGGTAATCATGCTACCGTAGACCAGCGTCTGAATCACGATAGCTTTTTTCGCTTCGCGTTCGCGCTCGCTATCACCGAGCAGATCAGTAATGCCGCGCACAATCGGCAACAACGTCGCCGCACGCGCCACTGCAGCCGGAATTAAAAATGACAACACCACATTCACGCCGAAAAATCCCCAGATCACCCGGCCGACGTTGGAGGCTTTAATCTTGTCGAGAATCGACAGTGCGATACGCCGATCGAGTTTGAGTAACTGCATCAACCCACCGACAAACAACGCGAACAATAACAACCACACGACATGGTTGGTAAAGCCCTTAAATACTTCACCCATTGGCGGCTTGCCATCTTTCCATATCAGGGCGTGCGTAATAATTAATAAGGTAGGGATACTGATACCCGTGATGCCGACTGGCATGGCCTCGGCCACCCACATGATGCTAGCCCATACCACGATCGCCAACACCGTCATCCCTTCGTGCGAAAGACCTGCTGGCGTCGGCACTAACCACAACACTACTGCAAACGCGATCCACGCTGCGGCAAATCCGATTAATACCCTTTTTGGATTACGGCCACTGGCTTCAATATTTCGTGATAAATAGGCTAATGGACCGCTTTGAAAGCTGCTTGAAGATGTCATCTCAATCACCCTCGTTAATATAGTATTTTTAAAGTATAGACATTAACAGTCCGGAACCAATCATTGACATTGTCACGCTGATCACACATAGATATATAATCATTCCATCTTGATTTATTCTGTCATCCAGACGACAAACGTTTGAATCATCTATATAGAGAAACACTAATGCACACTCCTGTAGCGACAACTTTGCCAACACCTTGGTTTATTCCTCCCTCGGATTTCTGGGGACGTTTGAGTGATGCATCACGCGCTGCCATGCTCAATGCTGGTCACCGGGTTTCTTACGCCAAACACTCGACCATTTTCAGCACAGGGGCCGACGCCAATAATGTGTATATCCTTCTCGAAGGACGCATTAAGATTTTTGCGCTGTCTTCCTTAGGTAAAACCGTAATTTTATGGTTTTGTTTCCCGGGAGAAATTTTTGGTTTGGCGGAAATTACCCGTGCGGCGCGGCGTGAAGTTACTGCCGAGGCGTGTGCTGATTCCTCGGTGTTGGTCATCCCGCAGCAAATCTTTATTAACTTAATTGAAAGCCAGCCGGGAACCGCCTTGCTCATCATGGATCTATTGAGTTGCCGGTTGCGCGGTCTCACCGACATGATCGTCAATCTCACCAATGATGACGTCACCACGCGCGTGATTAAATTATTAATGCGGCTACGTGGCCGTTATGGCAAACCCCAAGGCAATGACACCTGCCTGATCGATATTCATCTCACCCATCAGGAAATCGCCGACATGGTTGGCACCACCCGCCAATCCGCTAACAGCGTCATTAATGAACTGAAGAGACAGGGGTTGTTAACGATGAATCGACAAGGTATACAAATCCAGAGTGAGAAATTACTATATAGTCTTGCTGCAGAAAATCAGGATGCGATATTACCCTCCAGCAATTCCAGCTTTTTACCCGACTAGTCACATGCGTATTCTATTTGGCGTATTAATGATACTGAGTGGTTATGTTCTGATTTTCTACCGTCTGATGATCAAACATCATTACGAAATGCACAACCAACTCAAAGAAGGCACCCTCAGCACGATATTCAGTTTCCCCCCATATCGATTGCTGCCAGCCGTGGCGCGCAAATACTTGTTGCGCTACTGGATTACCTTTGTGATATTTCTGGTTTGCTTATTGATTGTCGCGCTACTCACCGATTTCTCCAGCTGGCAACGATGAAGACACTAGTGTGGCCTGTCGAATCCGCACGGGATCAAACCGAGGCCTTCGCCTGGGCACAGCCATTATCCAATTTGTGCCTGGATTTTCACGGCGATCCACTACGCGCCAAACTGGTGGTGTTCTCGGATGGCAATCATCACATGGCGCTTGCCGAGAGCCTGCGCGCTTTTTACGACCAACATCCAGGCGTCACTGATATTTTTTACGCGACCACGCCACCCGCGGTGTTATTAAATTTACTTAAACACGGTGGCGTGCAGTTGGGTAATCTGTTATTGAACATCACGCCACATTTATTCATCAGTCCACCGAACATCTTTGCCTCACTCAAAACCGATGGTTATGTCGCGCAACATCACGCCTTCATGCGAAGTCGCGGCAATGTGTTGCTGGTGCGTGCCGGCAACCCAAAACAAATTCGCAGCATCGCGGATCTGCGGCGCAAGGAAGTACGATTGTTCATCTCCAATCCGGTTACCGAAACCGCCAGCTATCAGGTCTATGCGCAAACCCTGGCGCAATTTGGCACGAGGATAAATTGGACATTGTCTGCTGACGCAACTGAATTGCAACGACAAATTAACCTGGTCATTGGCGA